>NC_016025.1:900000-1012010 GCF_000226295.1 Chloracidobacterium thermophilum B | reverse complement strand
GCCTCCACTGGATCGTCCGTGGTCAGCACCCGCGCGCCAGCGGCTTCAAAAGAAGCCAGCGCCTGTTCGGCGGCGTCCGTGAAGTCGGCGCCGGGAACGACCACCGGCGCCATGGCATCCCGCAGCAGGACTATCCGGTGCGCCAGATACGGGTTGTGCTCCTGCACGAAAGCCAGCAGGTCGGCGACGCTCGCCGCCACACAGTGGCTCGACGCCAGACCGGCCACCAGAATGACATCCGCCGTCAGCAGGCGCTTGAGCAGCGCCTCGTGGCGTACGGCACCCGGCATCGGCTGTCCGTCCCAGCACGTGGTCACTTCCGGGGCAAAGACGGAGTAGTTTTCTGTCAGCGGGCTGTCGCCTTTGAGCACCGGCGCATTCGCGGCACCGCGGGCAAAGGCGTGGAACAGGCAGGCATCCGCCAGCACCCCGGCCAGCCGGTGGCCGGCTGTGCCCACGAGGCAATGGTAGGGCCAGACGTAGAGCGCATACTTGCCGGTCGCTTCCAGGCGCGTGCAGTAGTCCGTAACCTGGTGTGTCAGCCATTCCGTCGTCACGCCAAGCTGTGCCGCCAGGGCCGGATTGGGGCGGTAGCGGCCGGCGCGGTAGTCGGCGGCGGTGATGACCGTGTGGGGAGCCACCGGCGCACCGTCTTCGGTCAGATGCGCGCCCGGAAAAAACACCTGTCCGGGCACGTGGCTGTCCAGCGTGCAGGTGATCTCTGAAATCCAGGGCAGGTAACGGTACATAAACTCGACCGTCCGGCGGAGGGCATCCGTTCCGCCGGTTCCCGACCGGCCGGCGACGTACAGCGTCCCGGAGGGGAAACAGAAGTCCACCTGCATGTCAATGACGAGCAGGTGCGCCCGCCGGGCATCGTCGGCCGCCGGGCGCAGGGAGTGGGCCTGTTGCCAGGCCATCGCTGGCGCAAAGAGCGCCTGTGGCGCCGTGCCCGGGTACTCGGCGGCAACAGTCTGGATGGGATCGTAGTGGGGCGGAAAGGGCAAGGGCGTGGTGTCAGACATCGGGGAGTTTTTTGAAGAGAAGAGGATACGCTGGCAATGCGGCTGGAAGTCAGCGCGGCCGGCAACGCCATCCAGCGAGCACTGCGCACACAGACTTTGGAGCGCCGACAGACGAGCGTCAATAGACAACCTGCGCAGCCTCGGTTTATACATCCAGCAGTACCACGCAGTTACCAGACACCGGACGCCCCACCTGTGGCCATCGCAACCCTCTTATGCAGTCCCGCTACGGATACTTTCTCGGTCTGTGTCTTTGTGTCTGGCTGGCGCTTACCGGCCCGGTCTTCGGACAGGCGACCACCTGGCCGCATGCACTGCGGTTTCATGCACTGCGGTTTCAGCGGTTTGAACACAACCAGGCGCTGTCGAATCTGGCCGTTCACACACTGGTGCAGGACCGGTTTGGGCTGCTCTGGATTGGCACCGAAGACGGCCTCAACCGCTACGACGGGCACAGCATCAAGCGGTACCGCCACCGGCCGGACGATCCCGGCAGCCTGCCGACGAACTCCGTCAGGAAACTGCTTGTGGGAAGCGACGGCACGCTGTGGTTGCTGCTGGGCGACCGCACCCTGTGCCGCTATGACTGGCAACAGGACCGGTTCGTCCGCGAACCGCTTGACCTGCCCGAAACTTCAGACTGGAGGTTACATGTCTTCACTGAAGACCGCCAGGGCCACCTCTGGCTGGCTGGCCGCAACACCCTCCTCCGCTATGACCCACGCACGAAGGCGTCCCGGTCCTTTACCCTGCCGGAAGTGAAGCCGCCGGCAACCGCACCGGCACACCCCTTAGGCATCCGCGCCCTGACCATTGACCAACAGGGGCGCTTCTGGGTCAACGTTTCCTTCCGGCTCTGCCGGTTCCACCCGGAGACCGGGTCCCTGGCAGCCACGGAAGTCAGCCTTGACCAAAACAACCCGCTTTTGGCGCACCCCAACGGCTACCTCTATGGCGCGGCCAGGGTGAATGGTCAGCTTACGCTGCTGGAGGTGTCACCGGAGACCGGGCAGGTGGTCGGGCGGTATCCCATCGAGCAGCAACTGACCCTGGCAGTGGCCCCCCAAGTCAACGACCTTGCTGTGGACGGGGAGCTGCTCTGGCTGGCTATCAATGGCATTGGCGTGGGGCGGTTCAACACGCGGACAAAAGCCCTCGACTACGCCGTGTATGACCGCACCAACCCGCGCAGCCTCGCTGGCGGCGAACCGCTCACCATTCTGCGCGACCGCTCGGGTGTGCTCTGGGTAGGCGATAGACGTCAGGGACTGTCCCTGCTCACCCCCTATGCCGCCTATTTCAAGACCTACCGCAGTGACCCCAATCGCCCTGACCACCTGAGCCTCAGCGACGACTACATCCGGGGGCTGTGTGAAGACCGCGCTGGCAATATCTGGGTCGGGACCCAGTACGGCGGCCTCAACTGTCTCGTCGCCCGGACCCGCACGATTCGGCACTTCCGGCATCGTCCGGGCGATACTGCCTCGCTGGCCCACGACGCTGTCTGGGCCGTGCTGGAAGACCGGCAGGGGCAACTCTGGGTGGGTTCACGCAGCGGGTTGCAGACCTTCGATCCCCAACGGGAACGGTTCACAACCTTTCCCTTACCGCCAAATGAAGCAGGGCAACAGCCGGCGGTGCTTGCCCTTTTTGAAGACGTGGACGGAACATTGTGGATTGGCAGTGAATTGCACATCTTTGCCATCCCGCCTGACCGCCGCCGGGTTACGGCCCCCCTTGCAGCGCGCCTGACAGAAACTTCCCTTGCCGGGAAGATTGGCGAAGTACAGGCATTTTACCGGGACGCCCAAGGGGCGCTCTGGATTGGCCTGGACGAAGGACTGCTGCGCCTGGCGCCGGATGGCCAGACCCTGCGCCACTTTCGGGAAGAACTGGGCAAGTCGGTTTCCGGTGTTCCGATGGTCTGCTCCTTTCTTACGGACAGCGCCGGCCGGTTCTGGCTGGCGACCAAGGGCATGGGCCTGTTGCAGTACGACCCGGCGCACGACCGCTTTCAGGCGCTGACCGAGCGCGACGGGCTGCCCCACAACAACGTCTATGCTGTGCTGGAAGACCGCCGGGGACGGCTGTGGATGAGCACCGACGACGGCATTGCCCGGTACGAACCCCGGACGGGCAAGCTGCGTCACTACCGCGCCGAAGAAGGCTTGCAGGGCCGGGAGTTCAACCGCCGGGCCCATCTCCAGACCCGGAGCGGCATTATCTTCTTTGGCGGTACGCAGGGACTGACCGCCTTTCCGCCAGACGAACTGGAAGACAACCCCTACCCGCCACCTGTTGTTGCCTTTGTTCAGACGGGACAGCAGACACGACTCGTTACAGCGGAAAGCCCCCCGGTTGACATCCCCCGCGATGAACGCACTGTAACCCTCCAGTTGGCGGCGCTCGACTTCAACGCCCCCCAATCCAACCAGTATGCCTACCGGGTGGAAGGGCGGGACGCCGGGTGGCGGGTGCTGGACCGGCAAAGCACACTTACGCTGCCCGATCTGTCGCCGGGCAACTGGGTCATCCACGTCAGGGCGTCCAATAACGACGGCGTCTGGAATGAGGACGGTCTGCGGGTCCGCCTGTACGTCCAGCCGCCCTGGTGGCGTACGACCTGGGCCTATGCCGGCTATTTTCTGGTCGGGACGCTGCTGGCGTGGGGTGGCTACCGGCTGCGCCGTGACCGGACGCGCCTGCTGATGCGCACGCGCGTGGCGCAGGCCAGACTCGCCGCCCAAACTCGCGCCAAGCAGCGGCAGGTAAAACTTAGCCGTCAACTCGCTTACAAGAACCGGGAACTCATTGAGGCCAACGACCGGCTGCGGCAACTGGATGAAGTCAAGCAACGCTTTACGGCCATGCTCGTCCACGATCTGAAAGCGCCGCTGGCTTCGGTAAAGATGCTGCTGGAACTGCTCAAAACCCTTCTTGGCGACAGCATTGACCGGGAAATTCAGGAGATTATGGACAACACAGCCCGGAGCGCCGAGCGGACGCTTCAGCTCATCCATGAAATGCTGGAGGTGATGCGGGGGGAGGCCGGCGGGCTGCAACTTGACCTGCAGGAAACCAACCTGCGCACCGTGCTGGAAAGCGCCCTGGCAACCATTCTGCCGCTCAGCCGGGACAAGCAACAAACCGTGGAAAGTGAGCTTGCGGCTGACTTGCCCAGCCTCAAAGCCGACGGGCCAAAGCTGGAGCGCGCCCTGGTCAACCTGCTGTCGAACGCCGTCAAATACACCCCGGAAGGTGGCTGCATCTGGTTGAAAACAAAAGTCATTCAGGGAACCGGAGTGGAACGTGGGCGACGGTTCCTGGTGATCGAGGTCAGTGACACCGGCATCGGCATCCCGGAGACGGAACTGCCCTACATCTTCGATCCCTACCGCCAATCCACCAGAGGGCATGCCGTCGGGGCCGGGTTGGGACTGGCCATTGTGCGCAACATCATTGCCGCCCACGGCGGGAACGTCACTGTACGCAGCCAGGTCGGTGTTGGAACGACGTTCTGGGTCACGCTGCCACTTCCCCAGTCTGCACTTCCCAATCAGAATGAGGGCCGCCCGGATGAGCCGGCAGCGGCGGCATCCTGAGCCAATCTGTTGCTTCGAGGAGCTTTTATGTCGTTTCCTATCGTGGTTTTAGCCTTTTTTCGCGCCAAACCGGAACACCTGGCGGAGTTTCGCGCGGCGCTTGCCGAGCTTATCCGCGCCACCCGCCTTGAGCCGGGCTGTCTGCGCTATGATTTGCAGGTATCTGCCGATGATCCGACCTCGTTTGTCCTCATCGAGGAATGGGCGGCCCAGGCTTCACTCGAAGCCCACCTGGCACAGCCCCACACCCGGACAGCGCTGGACAAGATGGCAGACTGGTTGGCAGAAAAGGTCCAGGTATCCCGCTGGAAAGCGATAGAACTCGACCAGCTCACAGCGGCCCGGTAACACTTTCCAGGCACATCCCGGAGGCGCAAAGCATGGAATACCGACAACTTGGCCAAACCGATATGCGCGTCAGCGCCCTGGGCTTTGGCGGGGCCGAAATCGGCTTTACGCCGGGAATCACCCAGGGACAGGTGACGGCCCTGATTACGGCAGCACTGGATGCCGGGCTGAACGTCGTGGACACCGCCGCAGCGTACCAAACCAGCGAGGCGCTGCTTGGCGTGGCGCTCCAGGGACGGCGGTCAGAGGTGTTCATCTTCACGAAGTGCGGGGCGACGGAGGGCTTCACCCGCTACGACTGGTCCACGGAAGGCATCCTGAGCCACATCGGCGAAAGCCTCCGGCGGCTGCGGACGGACTACGTTGACCTTGTGCAACTGCACTCCTGCGATGCCGCCACCCTGCGGCAGGGCGATGCCATTCTGGGGCTGCAACGGGCGCGGGAAAAGGGCTGGACGCGCTACATCGGCTACAGCGGGGATGGCGAAGCAGCCCGGTTGGCCGTGACCATGGGCGTGTTTGACACCCTGCAAACTTCCATCAGCATTGCCGATCAGGAAGCGCTTGAGCTGACGCTGCCGCTGGCCCGCGAGCGGCAGATGGGCGTGATTGCCAAGCGTCCGATTGCCAACGCTGCCTGGCGCACCGGGCGCAAGCCGAAAGACCCTTACCACCACGTGTACTGGGAGCGGCTTCAGAAGCTCGACTACCCGTTTCTAGCCTGGGAAGTGGATGCGGCTGTCGGTTATGCCCTGCGGTTTACGCTCTCCCAGCCGGGCGTCCACACGGCGATTGTCGGCACGACCCAGCCGGGCCGGTGGGAATCCAATGCGCGGCAGCTTCTGGCCGGGCCGCTTTCCGAAGCGGAAATTGCTGCCATCCGGGAACGGTGGCACGCGGTCGCCGATGCTTCCTGGGTCGGTCAGGTGTAACGCACGGCGGCCGGCGCAGCCGGGAATCGTTCACCGGGCAAGCACCCGGACGAGAATGCCCAGGCGATCCACGAGGGTACGGGCTGCCGTGCCGAAACCCAGCCGCAGCGTATCCACAAAGCGGTCGAAGGGCGAGGCGCTGCCCTCCGGCGGACCGTCAAGCAGGAAGGCCGTAAAGGCCGCGGCCAACCCCTGCCCGCCATCGGCAACGACATTCCAGCCGGGACGAAAGTTCGACGCCACGCCTTCCAGCATCTGCACCAGACGAAAGGCGTAGAGCAGGTCGGGCGGAATGACGAACTTGAGATTCGGATAACCACGCAGCAGGTCTTCCAGCGCCGTCACCCGTCCGCGGGTGTCCTGATTGAAGGCGACGCTGAGCCGCGCAAACGCCACCACGAAGCGTTCCGCTTCAGCACGGGGCGCGTCGGGCGGCAGCATCCCGGACGCATAGAGACACTCGACCACCCGCCCGATGTCGCCGCTGAGCGCGGCCCGGGCAGCGGTGTAGAGCGTACGGCGCGTCGGTTCGGAAAGCTCCCGTACCAGTCCGAAGTCGAGCAGAACCAGCGTGCCGTCGGGCTGCACCAGAAAGTTCCCCGGATGCGGATCGGCGTGGTAGTAGCCGTCCAGCAGCATCATGCGGGCGTAGAGTTCGACGAGGCGGTTGAGCAGGGCGTCGCCATCGAGCCCCCAGGCGCGGATTTGCTCCACGTTGGCAATGCGGACGCCGGAGCAGAACTCCAGCGTCAGCACGTTCGGCGTACAGCGCGCCGGAACGGTGTAGGGCACATACACGCCCGGCATTCCGGCCAGTTGTTCGCGTAGGCGTTCGGCATGTTCGCGTTCGGCAGCAAAGTCGGCTTCCTCGAAAAAACCGGCCTCAATGGCATCCAGAATGTCGTCAATGAGGTCCCACTGGCGGCGCGGATCGATCCGGCGGCCCAGACGCGCCCAGAAACGGAGTACCCGCAGGTCAAGCGCCAGCAGTTCACGGGTGTCGGGGCGCAGAAACTTGACGACGACTTCCCGGCCGGCATACCGGGCGCGGTGCACCTGCCCAATGCTGGCGGTAGCGAGGGGCGTTTCCTCGAAGGCCTCGAAAGCCAGGTGGAGCGGCATCCCGAACTCACGTTCGAGTGCCGGTTTGACCACCCGAAACGGCACCGGTGTCACGCTATCCTGAAGACGGGCAAGCTGCGCGACGTAGGGCGGCGGCAGAAAGTCCGCGCGGACGCCGAGAAGCTGCCCCAGTTTGACGAAAATGACGCCCAGCCGCTCGCAGGCTTCGCGCAAACGCTGCGCCGCGCGCTCATCGAGCGGGGACAGACGGGCGGGGGAAGCGCGCAGGGCCGCCCGGAGCAGCCGGCAGGCAACCAGCCACCAGACCGGGATCAGCGTTGCCACAATCGTCAGCGTGCGGACGAGCAGCCGCAGCGGGCGCACGGTTTTGAGATGCCCGGTTGTGATGGAAGACGGCATGGAAAGACAGGGTCAATCAGAGGGGCGGGCAGCCAGCACCATGAGCCGCCGCTTACTGGCGTACAGCACCAATCGGTTGCCCGTCATTTCAAACCGGTTGACCTGGAGAAGCAAGCGGTTGAAGCGGGCTTCCAGCCGCCGGACCGGCTCATCGAGGCAGGCGCGCTTGGTTCTGGTGGGCGGTGCAAACCGCAGCCCGTTGCTGCCCCGGAGTTCGTAGCGGCCGGAAAAACGGTTGCAGCCGTCCGAGCCGGTGTAGCGCTGATTGGCGGCATCAAACTCGATGAAGGGTTCGGTGACGCTGACCGTCTCGCCTTCGGCTTCCACCAGCGTCCAGCGTTTGCCGGACAGCAGATCAGCCCCGCCGCCCCCACCAGGGCCGCCGGACGGCAGCCCGCCGGTGGGCGCGCCCGGCTCTGCCGGCCGGTTCGGACAGGTGCGGAAGTGGCTGACCTCTTCCGCGCGGAGCGTGGGCGTCTCCCCCGGTTGCAGGACGTAGTTGACGACCGCCGTCCGCGAAGGACAGCAGGCCGGGTCGCCGGGGGCGTAACGACTGAACTCGGCCGTCAGGCGCGAGGGGGAAAGCAGCTCGACCCGGACGAGCGCGCCATCCGTGCGCGCCTGCATGGCGACCGGCGACAGCGTGCCGGCATAGCGGCCGTCCCAAGTGACAAACGCCTGGAAACCCAGTGGACGGCACATGCCATCGAGTCCCGACGTGGCCATGACGACCTGGGCCGGGCCGAAGACCTGCACCGGGCCAAACAGCTTCCAGCCACGGGCAACAAGCGCCCGCTCGAATGGCTGGACCGGTTTGCGCATCTGTTCATTGCAGATGTCCGGCGCAGCAATGTCCGGGACAGCGGGCGGTTCAGGCAGCGGCGCCACCTGGCCACGGACGCGGTTCCAGTCGGTCAGCGGGCGGTCCAGCCAGCTTTCACCGGCCGGATGCGCTTCAGCCGCCGCTGCCAACAGGAGAGTCAGGGCGCAGAACAACGCCAGAAAACGGGGCAGGAAGTGGAGGGTGACACGCATGGGGACGGGAGAAACCTTCGCTTTGGAGCTTTTTGGAGGACGCGCGTCTGCGATGCCGGCCGGCAAACGTGGGTGGCTTGCGGGGGGATCAGCCACCCAGCGCCAACTCAGGATTCCTCCGGGGCGGCGGCTTTGGCGGCCGGCCTAGCTGGGGCCTTGGCTGCCGGTTTTTCAGCCGCCTTTGGCGCTACCGCACGCGGTGCGGCACCGCTGCCCATCGTGCCAGCCTTGCCGGGGTCAAAATCGGCCAGCTCGTTGTAGAGCCGGATGTAGAAGTTCGGGAAAAAGCTCGAAACCTGAAAGGTCGTCACGTAGAAGATGCCCGTCCCGGCAATGGCTGCCAGCCGCACCAGGCCCTCAAGGGGCTTCAGATCGTCACGTTCAAACTTGAGCAGGTCCATACACATCCTCCTTCAGGGCGTCAGTCAGGTCATTCGCCTTCCGGCTTGCCGGGGCGGTTGGGACGTGGCCCGCCGCCAAAAGGTGGCGGCGCGGACGGTTTTGGTCGCGGGGCAGCCGCTGGCGGCGGCGGCGCCGGCGAGGCCATGGGCTGGGTTTCTTCAAGGGATTTGGTGTCCGGCGGCGGCGAAGCCAGTTTCTGCGTCTTCTCGGCGGCCGGCATGCTTTCCGTCGGACCGGCCGCCGGACTCTCCACCGTCGGCTTGTTTTCCGGCAGGCTGGCCGTGGACCTGGCTTCCGGCGCGGGCGGGACTTTGGCTTCGGCGGGAGGTTCGGGTTTGGGCGCGGCTGCCGGTTCGGCCTTCACCGGTTCGGCTTTTGGCGGCGGCGCAGTCGCGGCGGGCGCCGGGGCCGCTTTGGCTTCCGGCGCCGGTTGGGGCGCAGGCGCTGAAGCCGCTTTCACTTCCGGCGCGGGCGGGGTGGATGGAGCTGGCGCCGGTTCAGGTTTTGGGGGTGGAGCTGCCGCCTGTGGTTTCGGTTCCGGTTTGGTTTCAGCCTTCGGTTCGGGCGTTGGTTCCGGCTTGGCCGTTTCCGGTTTGGCGGCTGGCTCCGGCTTGGCTGCAGGGGCCGGCTTGGCCGCCGGAGTGGTCATTTTGGGGGCCGTCGGCTTCGGAGCTTCCGGCGCAGGTGCCGGGATGGGCAACTCCTCCACATCCGCCGACAGGTCAGGAAACATGGTTTTCTGAACCTTGATAAAGGCCCCGGCAAAGGCTGTATAGGTGTTGCCGACGTTGTCAATGTATTCGGCGAGCGCATTTTCAAAGTCGCCGAACCGCTCGTTGATGACGTTGCGAAACAGTCCCATAACAAGTTTGGCTTTCCTTTCAAGAAAGTGATGCCGCGCCCCGACACCACTCGACGGGGACTGAAGCAGGAAGTCTGACCAGACGGGCGCGTGAATGCTTGTCTTCACTGTAGGTCGTCACGGGCTGAAGTGTCAATTTGGCTTTGACTTTGCCGCGTTTTGTGTTTTTTTGGACAAACCTTGCCGCACGGGTAAAAATACATCCCAACCGGGGCACTCCCACCCCCAGTCTGGCCCGGCTCCGGCTCGCTCCACTTCCGTGACTCCTGGCGGTTTCGCCGGTCGGTGCATGCACGATGGACACTTCACTCCACCTTCGTTCGTCCGTACGCCTGGGTATCATCGGCCTGTTTGTGCTTGTGGGGGGATGGCTCGCAGCCTGCTCACGCCACACGCCTGAAGCGCGTCCGCCGAAACCGATTCAGGCCGACACCTTCGACATCGGGCCGCTGACGCCGGTGGTGATTTCACCCACCAAGGACCTGACGAAGTTTCTGCACGCAGACCACACCGAGCAGGTGGATGCGCGGCTGACCTGCAACTACTGCCACGGCGTCGAGGCGAACCTGCAGAAACTGGCGCGGTACGCCGACAACCCCAAAGAAGCCAACAAACCGCCCTATCCCGGTCATGCCAGTTGCATGGCCTGTCACATGGCGGAGTTCACCCAAACCCGACCGACGCCGGTGGCTGACAAGGGGGGACGTGGTGAACCGTCCGGGCAATGGTCGGCGATGTGCTACGTGTGTCACCAGCAGGTGGGTCTCGACCGGGAAGGCGTCAATGCGATGGATGCCTTTCCGGGACGGCTCAGCCACAATGTCATCTTCACGGCGGAGCAACACCGGGAGCACATGGCCTACGTCTATCCGTCCGATCTGCCCGACCAGAAACGGGCCGGGCAGAAGATGGACGATAAAACCTGCCGGGACTGTCACAGCGTGCTGCCCCATCCCCAACCGGGGGTGACGTTCGAGGCGCACACAACCTGTTATGCCTGCCACCGGACGAGCGAGTACCGGCCGCCAGCTCTGGGCACGAAAAGCGAGGTTCAGCCGGGGGCGCTGGCTTCCGGCGCCTGCAACACCTGTCATGCAGCAACGACCAAGCCGGAGGAACTGCGGCCGCTGGCGGCCAAAATGCAGGGTGTGCGGTCGTACTCATTCAAGTTCACCCATGCCACCCACCAGCAGGGCAAGTGCACCGACTGCCACAACCTCAACGGCACCTATGCCAACCAGGTCGGGACGCCGCGCGCCAAACAGCATTTGACGGGAACGCGCTCGGCCGCGGGGCAGGGATGCTTCAGTTGCCACGATGGCCGGCGGGCCTTCGGCGACCTGGACGCCAACGGACAGGCCACCCAGGCCCACTGCCTGAAGTGCCACACACCTTCCCAGCTCGGCCCCCTGTTTGGCACACCGACGGCCGCCCTCAGCCCACCGCCGGTTCCGAATCCGGTTCTGAATCTGGCCTGGCGGTGACATTTCCAGAGTTGACCGGCCCCGGTTGATGGGCAGACCGGGAACGTTTCCGGGCATGACAGGCAGCGGGTGGGTCGTGTATCGTCACTGGCGATTCGACCTGACCAACGTCGTCACACGGGCCAGCATCAGACAAGCGTTGCCTCAACCACCTGCTGCACGCCAATGTGCCTCCCCCGTTTGCGGATTTCTCCACCAGAGGAGCGGGAACAACCTATGAAACGATGGTTCATCGCGGTCTATCTCTTCAGCGCCGTCTGGCTGCTTGCCGCGCCGACGGCTGCGCGTCTCACGAACGCGGTCCCGGACGAGGAAGCCAGCACGAAAATGCCGGGCAAGCTGGTGTTTGACAACACCGAAAGTGACCCGCCGTTCTCAAAATACGCCGGGTACAAGGACGACAAAGGCAAAGCGCCCTTCGACCACCAGCAGCATGTGGACTACGAGGGTTCAACCTGCGTCGTGTGCCATCACACCAACTCCAAGACCCTTGTCGCCAAGGGCGATGTCGCCAGCGAGCCGGTCATGAAGTGCACCGTCTGCCACACCGACCAGGACATGGCACCGTCGCCGGTCGAGGGGACGAACGAGGACCACAAGTTCAAGGGTGTCCCGGCGGTTGAAGCGGAGACGGCTTACCACGGCGTGGACAACTCCAGGAGTGCCGCCAGTGAGGCCGGGTGCATCACCTGCCACAAGCGGCTGGAGAAGGAATTTCCCAAAGCCGGCAAGGTGGTCTCGTGCAGCAGTTGCCACACCGGCCAGGATTCCTGACGTTTCACGGACACGGGCAGCACGGCCTGGGGCCAGGCTTCCCGTGTGATCTTTCGCAGCTTTGTTTTGAACCGTCGTTTTCGGAACCGGTGAGTACGGCTTCCTTCAAAACCTTTGTCCTTGGGTTGGTGGTGGGCGCGCTGGGCGGCTACGGACTGGGGCACTGGCTGCCATTGGGCGGAGCTGCCGGAGCGGGGGCGTCGCCACCAGCGCCGGCCGGCCGGCCAGCAGCAACAGCGGTCGCGCCACCATTGACGCCGGACCAGAGCCGCGGTGCCCTTCCGGCCACGCATCCACCACTTACCACGGCTGGTGGCCCCAGTGCCTCGCCAGCGGTCAGGGCGGCTTGTCAGTCGGCCGATGCCGATCCGGGCAACTACTTGGCGCAGATGGATGCGGCAGCGGCACTGTACCGGGCGGGAAACTTTGCCGGGGCGCTCGACTACGCCCAGCGGGCGCGCCACCTGCGCCCCGACAGTGTGGATGCCCTTCTGGCCGTTGGTGTCTCACAGGCTGAGCTGGAGCAATACGACGCAGCGGCAAAAACGCTGGCCCAGGCCGTCGAGCGGCGTCCTGACGATGCCGACATCCGTACCGAACTGGCCTACGTTCACCTGCGGCGAAAAGACTTTCGGGCGGCTCTGGCCGAGGCCGAACGCGCCCACCGTCTGGCAGCCCATGCGGAGCGGACGCTTGAAATCATCGTCCAGTCCGCGCTGGCGCTGGGAGAGAAGGCGCGGGCCAAAGCGGCGCTCGACCGCCTGGCGGCCGTCAACCCCGGCAACCCCCGCCTGGCTGAACTGGCCCGGGCGCTGGCGGCTGCCACGCCCACGGCGAAAGGAAAACCTTCATGAGCGATGATTATGACAAGAGCAAGACCCTTCATAAAATGGGTAGGTGGCAAAAGCCAACTGCTGGAGCAATTTGAAAATTTCTACCCTGATGAACTTAGAAAAGGCATCATTAAAAATTATGTTGAGCCTTTTTTGGGCGGAGGCGCATTGTTTTTCGCTCTTTCACAACGGTATAAAATTGAAAGTGCCTATCTGTCGGACTTGAACAAAGACCTGATTTTGACCTATCAGGTTATCCAACAACGCCCTAACGATTTGCTTGACTTTTTGGAGCAGTATCAAAAGGATTACGACCAAACTGAAACAGAGAAACGCAAAGATTTATTTTTGGCAGTCCGCCGACATTTCAACCTGCAACGTTTTGAAATAAACTATAAAAAACTATCGGATAATTGGATTCCGCGGGCTGCACAATTTATCTTTTTGAACAAAACATGTTTTAATGGGCTCTTCCGCCTTAACTCGAGAGGTGAGTTTAACGTGCCTTATGGAAAATATAAAACAGCAGTGATTTTTGACGAACCCAATATTTTAGCTGTCTCAAAAGTCCTGCAACGTGCTGAGATTCAGCAAGCTGATTATACAAGTTGCTTTGACAAAGTAAACGAAAATACATTTGTCTATCTTGACCCGCCTTACAGACCTATCAGCCAGACAGCAAGTTTTACGACTTATACAGGTGCAGAATTTGATGACAAGGAACAATTACAATTAGCCCAATTTTTCCGAAAGTTGGACCAAGAAACAGGGGCAAAACTAATGCTTTCCAATTCTGACCCCAAGAACGAAAATCCCAAAGATGATTTTTTTGAAAAGGCTTATTCCGGTTATAACATTTTCAGGGTTTCAGCAAGCAGGGCAGTAAATTGTAATGGCGAAAAACGCGGCAAAATCAACGAACTCCTAATCACCAACTATCAATATGAACCACAAACCTTGGCAATCAATTTTTGATACATACAAAATTCACAAACACAATTTTTCACAAAGTCCGTTTACTTTGACTGCGGAGCAAATCAAAAAAGCCACTGCGCACTTTACAAGCACTACTGAAAGAGAAGTGCGGGTTTTGTGCAAACAAGATACAAGAGAAAGCAGACCGCAGGTTTTTGTGGATAATAACTTGTTTATTCTGCCCATCAAAAACGGTGTTTACAGCATCTTGCAGGGCGAAGGTTATATTGATGTTCCTGAAATAGCTACACAAGCAACCATTTACAAGTCCAGACTTGACTTTGAACTGAACACTTCAAAAGTTGGAAATTCTGAAATGCAGCATTTGGATTTTGCCTATTCATCAAGTCTAATCCGCCATTTTTTGGAAGACGAGAGTTTGGTTCTAACGATTCGGGGTAGAAAATATACCCCAAAATTTGAGTTTTATGCAGGACAACATAAACACCTCATCACTGCAGAAGGCGTACAAACAGAAGTAGATGCAGGCTATGAAGGCAGAAACCAGGTTGTGCTGATAGAAGCTAAAAATCGTTCTACTACGAATACAATTATCAGGCAATTATATTATCCATTTCGCCAGTGGCAAATTCATACTAAGAAAAAAGTTAATGTCCTTTTCTTTGAAAAACGTCAAAATGAATATGCACTCTGGCAATTTGATTTTGATGACGAGAAAGACTACAACAGCATAAAACTCTTGAAAAGTGCTCAATTTGAAATAGAAAGCAGGTGAAACTTTTTAGCACCACGCGCACAGTTCACTATGACGCGGCCACAAAAGCGCTGGCTCAGGCCGTCGGGCGGTGTCCCGACGATGCCGACCGGCGAAAAGACTTTCGGGCGGCCCTGGCCGAGGCCGAACGCGCCCACCGTCTGGCGGCCCATGCGGAACGGACGCTTGAAATCATCGTCCAGTCCGCGCTGGCGCTGGGGGACAAGGACCGGGCCAAAGCGGCGCTCGACCGTCTGGCGGCCGTCAACCCCGGCAACCCCCGCCTGGCTGAACTGGCCCGGGCGCTGGCGGCTGCCACGCCAACGATGAAAGAGAGACCGTCATGAGCAGCAATGATGCGGAAATCCACGGCAGCCTGCGCGCCTTGGCGCTTCCCCGGCGGGCCGTCCTGCACATGGGCTTTGTGGCCGGCATCAGCGCCGGTCTGGGCCATCTGGCTGAAGCAGCGCAGCGAAGTCCGCGCAACGCCGATGTGGCCCTTCTCAACGCGGCGCTGGCACTGGAACACCAGGCGATTGCCGCCTATGACGCAGGTGTAGGAACGGGACTTCTCAAGGGCGAAACCCTCGAACTGGCCCGGCACTTCCAGAGCCAGCACCGGGCGCACCGTGATCTCCTGGTCGGGGAAATTCGCAAGCTGGGCGGGACGCCGGCCGTGGCCCTGGCCAGCTACACGTTCAAGGGCAAGGACGATGCCCCCATTGAGTTCAGGACGGCCGAGGATGTTCTGGTCTTTGCCCTGGGACTGGAAGGTGGCGCGGCCAGCGCCTACCTGGGTCTTTTACCTCAGTTGACTTCCAGGGCGATGCTCTCCACCATTGCCGGTATTGCGTGCGATGAAGCCCAGCACGTGGCAGCGATTCGGCTCCTCATGCGGCAGCAGCCGGCGCCGGATGCCGTCGTGAGATAAGTACGCTGCCAGGCTGTTCGTTCCTGATGTACGGGTTATGTCTGCCAAAGTTCTGATTTCCGAAGACGATCCGGCCTCGCGCAAGCTTCTGCAGGTCTGGCTTTCCCAGGACGGTTACGAGGTGACGAGCGTGGACAACGGGAAAGCCGCCCTGGAAGCCGCGCGGCGCGTTCTGCCCGACGTTGTGCTGTCGGATGTGATGATGCCGGAAATGGATGGCTTTGCCCTGTGCCGGGAGCTGCGGGCCGACCCATGTCTGGGCGAAATCCCGATCGTGCTGGTGACGGCTCTGAGTGACAAAGCGGCGCGGCTCCAGGGCATCGAAGCCGGAGCGGATGACTTTCTGACCAAACCCTACGACCAGGCCGAGTTGCGGGCGCGCGTCCGCAGCATCGTCCGGCTCAACCGCTACCGCCTGCTGCTTCAGGAACGGGAACAACGGGCCGCAGAACGCGCCCGGGCCGCGGCCCGCCTCAAAGAGTTGGCCGAGTTGCTCGATCAGACCCAGGACGCCGTTGTGCAGATTGACCGGCAGGGCCACATCACCTTCTGGAGTGCTGGCGCGGCGCGGATGTTCGGGTGGCTTTCAGAGGAAGCCCAGGGTCAGCCTGCCGCCAACCTGTTGTTTCCCCAGAGCGGCCAACTCCCCCTGGACGCTCTCACATCCGTTGTTCAGGAAGGATACTGGACCGGAGAACTGACAACCCACCGGCGCGACGGCCGCGAAATCATCCTGATGACCCGCTGGTCAGCCGTTACCCGCTCGGAAGATGGCGCACGTTCCACACTCCTGATTGCAACCGACATCACCGAACAGCGGCAGGCCGAACGACGGTATCTCCGCGCCCAGCGGATGGAGACCATCGGCATGCTGGCCAGCGGCGTGGCGCACGACCTGAACAACATGCTCACGCCGATTGGCATCGGCCTCGAAATTCTCCGGCGGGAAATTCAAAACCCGGCGCTGACCGAAGTGCTCAACATGATGAACAGCAGCGTCGAGCGCGGCGCGGCGCTCGTCAAACAGGTGCTTTCGCTGGCACGGGAAGGCAGCGGCGCGGCAAGTCTGGTCCAACCCAAGCACATTCTGCGCGAAGTGGCCTCCATTGCCCGTGAGACGTTTCCCAAAAACATCACGGTGCGTACGGACTACCCGGCTGCACTGCGGACGATTGCAGGCGACCCGACGGAACTCACCCAGGTGCTGCTCAACCTGTGCGTCAATGCCCGCGACGCCATGCCCCAGGGGGGCACCCTGACCCTGGCTGCCCGCGACCTGCCGGCCGAAGAGGCCACCCGGTTGCACCCCCATCAGACCACGAGCGGAGAGAGTGAGTATTATGTCCTGCTGGAAGTGACAGATACCGGCACAGGGATTCCGCCGGAACTGCGGGAGCGCATCTTCGAGCCGTTTTTCACCACCAAGCCGCAGGGCAAGGGCACGGGTCTGGGACTGGCTACAGTTGTCTCGATTGTCAACAAGCGCGGCGGCTTCATTGCCCTGGACAGTGAAGTTGGGCGTGGCACGACGTTCCGGCTCTACTTCCCGGCCACCGAAGCCCCGGAGGTGCCGTCAACGCCACCGGAGCAAGGTGTTTCCGGGCAGGGCGAACTCGTCCTCGTGGCGGATGCCGAAGCTTCCACCCTCGACCTGCTGCGTACGGTTCTGGAAGCCAACGGCTACACGGTCATCACGGCGCGCGACGACGCCGAACTGGCTACCGGGTTGGCCCGGCATCCAGCGGTAGCCATCATTGACGCCGCCCTGCCGACCGTCATGCAGAGCCATTCGGTGTTTGCGTCGTTGCCAGCCGATTTACCGCTCATTGGCATCTGTGGCGAAGATGCCGAAACCTGCCGCCGCCGGACAGAGCACCTGCCGGTCCGAGCCTGGCTCAACAAGCCGTTTACGGCCTCACAGGTGCTCCGGGCGCTGCGCGAAATCCTGAAGGCGTAAGCGGGGATGCCGTTTGGCGGTTCCGCGCCGAAGCGGACAAGGTGGCACACAGAAACGTGCAGGGTTCAGTCCTCCGAGGTGGTCGAAGGGCGCATGAGTGCGTTGAGTTCCACGCCGCGCGCAGCGCACCAGGCGGCAAAGGACTCGACCTTGGCTTCAGCCAGCTTGCGTCCAACCAGGCGGCGCAGGTGTTCATCCAGCACATCCGGCTCCCACCGGGCGTAGATTTTCCGCCGGTCTGAAGCCAGCAGTTCCTCCCGTTCACGAGCCACCAGCTCCTTGAGTTCGGATTTTTTGAGCTGGGCCAGCAGGGCCTCGCCCGTCCGTTCGAGATGTTCGAGGTAGCCGAGTTCGAGTTCCTGCATCTGCTCCTGAGAAGGCGTAGAAAAGAGCGGAACTGCCTCATGGCTGTCTCTGGTCTCCCCGGTGCTTTCCGACGCCTCAGCGGGCTTCTCAGCGCGAGCACGGGGCATTTTGGCAGATGACCGTCGTCGTTTGGGAGGCAGTTTGGGCAGGGCTTCCTGGCCGTTGACGATCAGGGTGTAGAGCAGTCCGCCCGGATTGGCGAGGTCGCGCTGGCGGTATTGCCGGTCAAACGTGGCAATGGCCTGCTCGATGGTTTCCAGCTTGCCCTGCAGCTCGAAGCTCTCCACAAGCTTCTTGGCGACGGACCCAATCATGCCGCGCGCCGTGAGCTGCCCTTCCAGGTGCAGCGCCACGTCGCGGACAGCGCGTTCTTCGGGCGACAGGTCATCGTCGCACATGGCATCCATCACGTCGTAGATGGGCAGGGCCATCTGCTGGATGCGCGCCCCGAACTCAAGGTTCTTGCGGAAGTGGATGGTTTCCTCTGTCAGCGTCCATTCAACCAGGAACTGCTTGGCCACCAGCTCGTTCAGGGCGGGTTCCAGGCGCTGCATAATCTGCGAGACGTAGGTCATCTCACGGGACATACCGACGTGTTCAAAGGCCAGCTTGCGCACGTTGATGACAAAGTAATCGGAGCTGCCGAACTTCTTGTCGAGGTAACGGAACAGCCGCTTGGCGATGGGCGAGGTCAGGTTGAAGTAAAAATCCGCATCCAGCTTTTTGAAGAGCTTTTCGCTCAGGCTCTGGGCCACGCGGTCGCTCCACATCACATAGCTTTTGGCGCCGGTGCGCTTGCCAGCCCCCTCATCGAAAATCTTGAACTCCTGGATGATGCTCATCCCGACATCCACCAGGCGTCCCGTGTGGCGGTCCACGTAGGCGTTCTTGGCTTCGATGCGCACGGCGGCGAGTTTCCGCAGGGAACTTTCGAGCCGTTCGTAGTGCTTGGCGTTCATCGGCCACCCCAGCCGGCGGATGAGGTCATAGCGGCTGAAGTACACTTTCTTTTGCGCGCCCTGTTCGTATGAAAGCTCCATCAGGGCCACGTACACATCTTCATCCGTCGTGCTGGGCAGGCCCTCGATGGGGTGGGGCATGACGGTCCACACCCGCTGGATTTCACGGCCGTTCGAGGTGATGTGCTCGGTAAAGGTCAGGTAGTTTTTGCTTTTCTGGGCGCGCTTGTCGAGGACGGCAATCGGGAAAACCGCCAGGTTGAACTCATCTTGGGCAATGCGGATGACCTCCGGCTTTTCGGCGTCATCCGCTTCGGCCGCGGTAGCTGCCGTAGCGGATGTGGCTCCGGCAGCAGTGGGCGACCCTTCAGGTATGTCCGTCTCGCGTTTCTTCCGGCGGCCGCGTTTCTCTGCCATGGCTGGCGCTCTCCTGGCTTGTTCCAGCGCCGGCGTCCCGGCCCGGACAGGCGGGGTTGGGGATGGAATGACAAAAAGGTGTCAAATGCCGGCTTTGGCTTAAATTATCATCATCATCATCAATTATCATTAATTAGTTAATGGCGCCCAAAAGTCTTTTGTTTTCAATAATTTACGGGCGAATTTTTATGTCAAGGGTCAATAGCACCTTGACCTTGACCTTTGACATAAGAGCCAAAAAAGGCTGTTTTTTACGTCAAAGGTCAATAGTTTTATGTCAAAGGTCAATAGCGTTTACGTCAAAGGTCAATGGTTTTTATGTCAAAGGTCAATAGTTTTACGTCAAAGGTCAATAGTGCCGCCCAACGTTCGAGTCAAACCGACGCAAAAAACGCGGAAATTATGCCAACCACAAGATATTGTGGTCTGCAAGGGGGCAGATAGTGGTCATCCGCGGGTGTTTTCTTACGTCAAAGGTCAATAGCCTTACGTCAAAGGTCAATAGTTTTACGTCAAGGGTCAATAGTTTTATGTCAAGGGTCAATAGTTTTTATGTCAAAGGTCAATAGTCTTTATGTCAAAGGTCAATAGCCACAAGATATGGGTCAGACGCGGTTCAGGGGCGGTACAAGGCAGGACTGGGCAGTACCTTACCGAGGGCGGCTTCAAGTGGTATGTTGGGTGAGCCAGGGCTGGGAGGGCCGGATTTTTTATGTCAAGGGTCAATAGTTCTGGAGGCATGGTGCTGGCGGACCGGGGAACTGCTGCCCGGTGCTGTCAGGGCCGTGCTGTGCGGACGTGGTGCAACGTACCGGTGCAGGCCTGCCTTCCCAGGGAGTGAAGGGTTGGCGTTCCGGTTGCGTGCCGATAGGTTGGGAGCTGTGGGAGGTGGGATATGCGTATCCGAGTGTTGCCAAGCGTGACGGATCCACGGAGTCAGTTGTTGATTACGTTCCTTGTCAATGACTGCGTGGCAATTGATGCCGGTGCCCTGGCCTTTCACCTCACCGGGGAGGCGCTCCTGGCAGTACAGGACATCGTGTTGACCCATGTCCATCTGGACCACATTGCTTCACTGCCTTTCATCTTCTCGGAAATGTTCTCCAGCATTCGGACACCGGTGCGTATTCACGCCACGGTGGCTGACATCGAGCGGTTGCGCTGCCACATCTTCAACGATGTCATCTGGCCAGACTTTACCCGGCTGCGGAATGTGCATGGCGAACTGCTGACGTTTGTGCCGTTCACGTGGCGGGATCCATTTGAGGTTGCCGGGCTGCGGCTGACGGCGATTCCGGTGACGCATACGGTGGAAACAGCCGGTCTCGTCGTTGAAGATGGGCAGGGCCGCTGTGTTGCGTTTACTTCCGACACTGGCGTGACGGACGAGTTCTGGGAGGTCCTCAATGCCCTGCCACGGCTGGACGCCGTTTTTGTGGATGTTGCCTTTGACAATGCCAATGAGTTTGTGGCGAAGGCTTCGTATCATCTCTCACCCCGCCTGCTGGTTGGCGAGTTGGCGAAGTTGCGGCGGCCCTCGCAGGTGCTGGCGGTGAATCTGAAACCTTTCTGCCGTGAGCAGGTGAAGGATGAAGTCCGGGCGCTCGCGCTGCCCAACGTACAGGTGGCGGAACTGGATGTGGACTACACCTGGTAAGAGGGGTACCGGGGCCGTTGCGGCGCTGGGGAGTCACGTTTCAGCGGTGGTGCTGCGGGGGATAACGCACTTGGAAAGGGAAGGTTGAGTTTATGGAGTTTCCCAAACTGATTGTGACGGGACCGACGGCAAGTCAGCGGGTGGATGAATGCCGGAAGTTTCCGCTGGTGATAGGGCGTGCCACTACTTGTGATGTCATTGTGGCGGATGAACGGGCGTCGCGTTCGCATGCCAGGATTGAAGTCTCGCCGGATGGGAACTACCAGTTGGTTGATCTGGGCAGCCGGAATGGCACCCTTCTCAATGGCAAGCTGGTGACGCAGCCGACGTTTCTGAAGGATGGCGACAGCATTGGCATTGGCAGTCATACGTTGGTGTTTCGCCTGCCGGCGCCGGCAACCATCCGTTACGATGACGCGCCGATTACCGGGACGGTCAGGTTGCAGAAAGCGGCTACGCTGCTGGCACTGGGGCTTTCGGGAGATGTGACGGGAAAGCCGTCGGGCAGCTTTCGGGCCGTGGCACCGCCGCCCGCGCAAAGCATTCTGGTCAGGGCCGAGGAACTGCACCTTTTGAAGAAGCGCAGCCAGATGCTCAGTCTCTTTTACGATTTCAACAAACGGGTCGCGCGTGAGTTTGACAAAGCGGCCATCTATGCCGAGGTTGCCCGGCAGGTTTTTGAAATCTCGAATGCGGGGCGGCTGCTGATTGGCAAGCGGGGGTTGGATGATCAGCCGATGATTGAGTGGGCCACATACCGCGATGACGTCACGCGTGCGGCTTACGGGAAGATGCCTGTCAGCCGCAGTGTGATTCGGAAGGTGATGCAGGAGCGGGTTTCACTGCTGAGCCGGGACATGACGGACGTCAAGGGCACGGCCATTCTGGGCATCCAGTCTCTGATGTGTGTGCCGATGCTCGGTCAGGAAGAGGGTCCGCTGGGTGTGATTTATGCCGACAGTTTGCATCGGGATGGTTTTACGGAAGACGATGTGGATTACCTGACGGGTTTGGCTTCGACGGTGGCACTGACGTTGGAGAGCCTCATGGCCCATGAACGTCTCCTGCATGAAGAAGCCGCGCGAACGGCTTACCGGCGCTTTCTGCCGCCGCACGTTGTTGACCAGATCATGCAGGACCCGGACAGCCTGCAACTTGGCGGCACAAACCAGGTGGTGACGACGCTGTTTGCAGACATCCGGGGTTTCACCACGCTTTCCGAGCGCAAGTCGCCGCAGGAAATCGTTGCCATTTTGAACAACTACTTTGAACGGGCGGCGACGGCCATTTTTCGGCACGGGGGGTCGCTCGACAAGTTCATTGGCGACGGCATCATGGCGTTGTTTGGCGCGCCCCAGCCCAGTGAGCGTGACCCGATCAACGCCGTCCAGGCGGCGATTGCCCTGCAGGAAGTCATCGAGCAGGTCAATGCCGACCTGGAAGCCCAGGGATCAGACCTGCGGTTGAGTATTGGCATCGGCATCAACACCGGGGAGGTGACGGCGGGTTACATCGGTTCCCGCCAGCGTACGGATTACACCGTCATCGGAGATGCTGTGAATCTGGCGGCGCGGTTGGAGTCCAATGCCAAACCGGGGCAAATCCTGATTGGGGAGACAACCGCCCGGTGTTTGAAGGCGTTGCTTCAGACCGGCTTTGAGTTTGGGGAAGAGGAACAGGAGTTTGCTTTTGTCCCGCTGGGTGGTTTGAAGGTCAAGGGAAAGCTCCAGGAGGTCAACGTATATCGTGTGTTGTGGGGGCAGGAACTGGTTGCGCTGAAGGGTGAAGGGAAAACGGATGGTAGTGGAGACCAGACATTTTTTCACAGCGCGGCAAGAGACCCGGTGGTGGAATCTGAGACGATTTTGCGGACAGGTTTGGGTGGGACGGCAGTTCAGCGTGAACCGCGCCGGAAGCTTACGGTCCGGGTGGTTGTGGCCGGGACGGACCTCAGCGGCCGGTCTTTTGAGCAGGAAACGGAGACGGTGGATGTCAGCCAGTCAGGTGCCTGTGTTCGGCTGGCGCAGCCGATGGCGATTCCATCACCGCTCACCATTTCGGTGCCGGATTACGGCTGGCAGGGAGAGGCGATTGTACGGACGATAGCCCGTGACACACATGGGTATCTGACCGGCATTGAGATCATCGGCCAGTCCCCACGCTGGTGAAGGCTGGAAGTTCTCGAACACTCTTGCTTCGGTTCACTGAGACCTTGCAAAGGTTTCAACAGGGCTGCTTTTTTCAAGGCAGAAAATCACTCACCATTCACCGCTCGCTTTTCTGCCGCTTTGATGAAGCCGCTTTTTTCAAAGCGGAAAACGGCGTGGCAAGCAGACTGCAGTTGATTTTTATTCTTCTTCCTTTTGGCGTCGGAAGTATTCTTTTCTTTTCGCCAGAAGTTCCGCCATTTCCTGTTCTATCCGTGCCCTGATTTCCTGAAACGCTGGTAGCATCTCGTCGGTTATTTCTTTAGCGCTTTTTCCTTTTCAAACTCAGCTCAATCATCTTCCGTAAGAACTCTAGTTCTGTGTTCATAAACTCTCCCTTCATAACCACGAATCAATGCCTGTCCGATTTCATTCAAAGCAGCATTAGTCGCTTCGGTTAGCATTTGCGGAAAGAAAAACCACTTCAATGAAGCCAATTTTTCAAAGTGGAAAAAGTTTGGCACAGTTTGGTTGTCTTGTCAAGCATCGGGCTTCAATGAAGCAACTTTTTTCAAAGCGGAAAACTCAAGACGGGCACTTTCCTCAAGCAGGGCAGCATAGCAGCTTCAATGGAGCCGCTTTTTTTCAAAGCGGAAAACCTTCAGCCCGACGGGCGATGGCGTCGAGATAGGCTTGCGCTTCAATGGAGCCGCTTTTTTTCAAAGCGGAAAACGTCAGAAGCGAACTGACACAGGCTAACGCTGACCGCGCTTCAATGGAGCCGCTTTTTTTCAAAGCGGAAAACCCTGCCGGGGCAAACTGATTGCCGAACTCACCGCAGCGCTTCAATGGAGCCGCTTTTTTTCAAAGCGGAAAACCGAAAAAGAAAGGAGAACGAAATGGAGATTGTGAACTGCTTCAATGGAGCCGCTTTTTTTCAAAGCGGAAAACGCCATCGAGTTACTCGATCTCTGGCGGGCGTCACGCCGGCTTCAATGGAGCCGCTTTTTTTCAAAGCGGAAAACTCCCCGCTCCCCCAGTCTAAGCTCGCCCTTGTTCGCGCGCTTCAATGGAGCCGCTTTTTTTCAAAGCGGAAAACGGTCATTGGCCTGCCTGAGCCGGAGCCGGGCAAGGTCTAGCTTCAATGGAGCCGCTTTTTTTCAAAGCGGAAAACTACCGTCCCGTGTGTCCGCCTGTCACACTTGTCCGACGCGGCTTCAATGGAGCCGCTTTTTTTCAAAGCGGAAAACATGTCGGCACCCCTTGCACGCGATCCCGACCGGCGCCGGGCTTCAATGGAGCCGCTTTTTTTCAAAGCGGAAAACAGGAGCACGACAACGAAGAGGTCGCGTGGCGCCTTGAGCTTCAATGGAGCCGCTTTTTTTCAAAGCGGAAAACTACTACGCCGTGTGCAAGGACGACGACCGGATTTAGCTTCAATGGAGCCGCTTTTTTTCAAAGCGGAAAACGAATCAAACAGTGGCCGGCGGGCCATAAACGCAGGTGCTTCAATGGAGCCGCTTTTTTTCAAAGCGGAAAACGCTGGCGGATCGGTAATCAGCCCGTGACCAAGCCGGCTTCAATGGAGCCGCTTTTTTTCAAAGCGGAAAACACGCGCTGGCACTGGACGCCGCACTACAGTGTCAAGCTTCAATGGAGCCGCTTTTTTTCAAAGCGGAAAACCAGCTAAGCCCAGTCAGATCAATAAGTTATGCACCGCTTCAATGGAGCCGCTTTTTTTCAAAGCGGAAAACATCTCGTCGTTATTGACGAGGCACACCTCGTGTCACAGCTTCAATGGAGCCGCTTTTTTTCAAAGCGGAAAACCGCAACTGGCGCGTCAGCTTGCCGCGGAGCACCATCTGGCTTCAATGGAGCCGCTTTTTTTCAAAGCGGAAAACCCGTGCGTACTGTCAATCTTTCCCTCGCCGAAATCCCGCTTCAATGGAGCCGCTTTTTTTCAAAGCGGAAAACGTAACCTGACCGCTGGTAGGAGCGGGGACGTAACCGCTTCAATGGAGCCGCTTTTTTTCAAAGCGGAAAACGGAATCAGCAGCCCGGCACTTGTCGTGTCGGCTTGCGGCTTCAATGGAGCCGCTTTTTTTCAAAGCGGAAAACGGTTAGACGCCAACTTCTTCTGCCACCTTGCGGATGCTTCAATGGAGCCGCTTTTTTTCAAAGCGGAAAACCCATCACCATCCAGCCGTCCGGCGCGCCGCCGGTCACGCTTCAATGGAGCCGCTTTTTTTCAAAGCGGAAAACCACCGGCAGGACAAACTTGCCGTCACGCTCTTCGTAGCTTCAATGGAGCCGCTTTTTTTCAAAGCGGAAAACGCCGGTTGCCGGAGAACCCTGTGGCGTCCCGGAGCCGGGCTTCAATGGAGCCGCTTTTTTTCAAAGCGGAAAACTACTCCCAGGACATTTCAGCCACCAGCGGAGACTGTCTGCTTCAATGGAGCCGCCTTTTTTCAAAGCGGAAAACGGATTGCCAGCGTCTGAAAAGATGCTCCCGCTGTTGCTTCAATGGAGCCGCTTTTTTTCAAAGCGGAAAACTATAGCCCCGTAGGGGCTACCCCGCCAGTTCGCTAGCGCTTCAATGGAGCCGCTTTTTTTCAAAGCGGAAAACATTCTTGTCTCCGGCCATTGCGTCAAAGCGTCCTTGCAGCTTCAATGGAGCCGCTTTTTTTCAAAGCGGAAAACCTGGCGCTGGTTCGCGCCAGAGACTGGCGCTGGGAGCTTCAATGGAGCCGCTTTTTTTCAAAGCGGAAAACTGATCAGCAAGAACCCACCTGTGAAACCAGAAGTCCCGCTTCAATGGAGCCGCTTTTTTTCAAAGCGGAAAACCCGCTGACAAAACAATCGGCGCGGGCAACGTCGGGATGCTTCAATGGAGCCGCTTTTTTTCAAAGCGGAAAACCGCCAACGATATACGGCGCATTTGCCGCAACCGGGCGCTTCAATGGAGCCGCTTTTTTTCAAAGCGGAAAACGCGTCAAAGAAGGCGTTTTCGTCGCTGTTCCAGTCAATGCTTCAATGGAGCCGCTTTTTTTCAAAGCGGAAAACAGACACCCGCCGGGCACAGATAGGCGCGCAGGCGCGCTTCAATGGAGCCGCTTTTTTTCAAAGCGGAAAACCGTCAAAGAAGGCGTTTTCGTCGCTGTTCCAGTCAATGCTTCAATGGAGCCGCTTTTTTTCAAAGCGGAAAACAAGCGTTCAAGCAGTTCGCGATGTCGGTTGTGCAGTGCTTCAATGGAGCCGCTTTTTTTCAAAGCGGAAAACACGGTGATCGCTACGCAGCGTCCCGTCACGCGGTTGCGCTTCAATGGAGCCGCTTTTTTTCAAAGCGGAAAACGTGCGAGCAGCCCGCCCGTAGCCTCCACCGTCAAGGGGCTTCAATGGAGCCGCTTTTTTTCAAAGCGGAAAACGGTATGGGTAGACCAAGAAGGCCAGCCGGTAAGAATGCTTCAATGGAGCCGCTTTTTTTCAAAGCGGAAAACTGGCCAATCAGCCGCCCGAGCAAAACGTTCGCGTCAAGGCTTCAATGGAGCCGCTTTTTTTCAAAGCGGAAAACAGGCGCTGATGGACGCTAGGTGGGAAACTACGCGCCAGCTTCAATGGAGCCGCTTTTTTTCAAAGCGGAAAACGCGTACTGGAAGCTCTTGACGGCGCGCCAACGACTGAGCTTCAATGGAGCCGCTTTTTTTCAAAGCGGAAAACGCGGCATCACTTCAAGCAGCCTGTTCACCCGTTTGCCGCTTCAATGGAGCCGCTTTTTTTCAAAGCGGAAAACCCTTTTCGTGCTGGACGACCGCTTCAGTATCGTTGAGCTTCAATGGAGCCGCTTTTTTTCAAAGCGGAAAACCTTTGGGCGGCGCTGGAGCGCCTACTCCGCCGCCTGGGCTTCAATGGAGCCGCTTTTTTTCAAAGCGGAAAACCCTGCTGTATGCGTGGACGTGGTCCGGCGACCCGGAGGCTTCAATGGAGCCGCTTTTTTTCAAAGCGGAAAACGGCACCTCGGGCGGCAACAAAGCGGCAAACCGCTCCGTGCTTCAATGGAGCCGCTTTTTTTCAAAGCGGAAAACGAAGCAGAGCACCCAGCGCACCGCCTCATGGGAAAGCTTCAATGGAGCCGCTTTTTTTCAAAGCGGAAAACGGCTTCCGCCAGATGGAGCAGGGCTGTGGCAGCGATGCTTCAATGGAGCCGCTTTTTTTCAAAGCGGAAAACCGCACTCTCACAAGTCCCTTGCTTTCAAAGACCTGCAGGGTATCTTGCGAGCGGCGGAGAGTTTGTACCCGCAAAACCCGGATCGCGTCAACCCTGTTTTTGTAAACTCAAGCCACATAAGCCCCTAAGTCCTGCGAGCGGCTCCCGCACCACACGGCACCACCCCGCCTCTCGCACAGACCCCACACGTCACCACTCTAAGCCAATGAACGCTATACAACAACCGTGATGCGCTCCGTCGGCGCCACTTCCAAAGGCTTCCCAAGCGCCTCGATGCAAGTCCGGCCACGCCCGTCCACCGGACCAACATCCACCAGCATAATCCGATCCTCACGCTGGTTGATTACTTCGGTCACCGCCATCAGCAACAGAACACGCTCCGTCGCCGACAAATCACACCGAAAAACCGAATACTGCAAGGGATCGCCAAATCCACGCATAATCCGATAGACCTGACGCCACCGCTTCGGATTGGCAATGTCATAGCAAACAATGTACCGACTCCGCATCGAACCCTCTCCTGGTTTTTCCACCCGTCAGCGAGTGACAAAGGGAATGTAGCGTGGGATTTCACCCATCAGCGTACGCGCCAGAAGTCGCGCCTGAATTTCAAAAATCCGGCGATAGCTGACCTGATAATTGAAAACCGGATGCATGACCAACTGATCAAGCCGACGCTCAAAAGCCTCGATGAAGGTCTTTCTACCACGCGGTGTCAATGCCACTGCTTCGCCCCGCTGGATGAAATCCGAAGGCCCGATTTCACCATTGTTGATAACCGTGATGACTACCGAATCCGCTACCAAAGGGCGAAACTCCTCCATCAGGTCAAGAGCCAAAGCCGGTCTTCCATAGCGCGGCTGGTGGTAAAAACCAAGGTGAGGGTCAAAGCCAACGCCAATGACCGCCACCATCATTTCCTTGACCAAAAGGCTGTACGCAAAGGAAAGCAAGGCATTGACCGGGTCCTTGGGCGGACGCCGGTTGCGCCCGGTAAAATCAAATGGCGGCTCGTTCTCTGGCTTAAACATTGCCGAGAAATGACGGAAATACTCACGTGCTGCGTTGCCTTCAATTCCCAAAAGCGAAGATAGTTCTTCGCACCTCTCAACAGCATTACGTAATGCTGCCAACTGGGATAACACTTCCGGATCAAGTCGACGTCCATTTCGCCGCAAAAGAAGACGGCTGTTACGGATTTTTCCACTCACGAAAGCCTTTGCCAGCCTAAGACAAAAATCCGGATCGCCGGCTGCCTGAAACTGCTGCCGACGTAATTCAATGTTTTTGTGCGGCGGAGCTGTTGTAACGGCCTGTAACCAGCCACCGTAGCTCAAGTGCAAAACAGGAACCTCCCGGTTCACCAAAGCCCGGAGCGCCTGTGCCGAAATCTGTACATTGCCAAACAGATTAACCTGGCTGATTTCAACCAACCGCACCGCGTCTACGGCCTGTCCTTTGTCGCGGATTTCAAGTACGGTGCCATTGAGGCCCAGCGCATAACCTTGGCCCTGAACATAGACGGCCTTGTTGTCGTCACGCGCCGGTACCAAACGCCGTACTTCCCTACCGGTTGGAGCTGGCAACACGCCTCCAGGCGCTTCGGTTGCAGACGGTAGCGTTGTCGCTACTGTGGCTTCCGAGGCCTTGTCGTCGCCGCGCAGGAAATTGATTTCATCTGGCAGGCAAATGCCAACCAAAGAGCAACGCGGACACTTGTTAGAGTTGACCAGTGGCGGAGGTATCGCGCCTGAAACAGCCAAAGCCCGCGCTGCTGCCAAAAGCTGCTTTGTCCGTGCAACGAGAGCCGGTGTAAAATCCACCTGGACGCGGGTTTTATCGGCTGCGTAGTAGATGATCCCATAACCAGAGCGGTAGCCATTGGCGCGCAGCAAAAGCCCCTGCAAACAAACCTGAATGCGCTCCGGTTCCCAGGCGCCTTCCGGCAGGTCCGGCGCGGCACCCCGTTTGTAATCCACCGGCACCACCTGCCCGTCGTCACTTTCAAGCAGGTCAATCACCGCCACAGCGCCAAGCTCCGGGCAGCCAACCTCCACCGAACGCGCATGGATTTTGCTCTCCGCCGTGATTTCGGCCGGCACCGGCGCCGGCCCGCCCGGCCGATCAACGCGCCGATGAACGAAACGTCCTTCCAGAACATCAACATTTTCTGCCCACTCACGTTGGACGTACTCAAGGTAAAACAGACGTGGGCAGTACACATACTCATTGAGCATCCTGGCCGGGATGAGGTCCGGCGTAGCAAGGAGATTGTCTTTCATAGGCTTTCCGTGAAAAGGTTATGCGGGCAAAACGCCCAGGCTTCGAGATATGCGGGCAGGATGCCCGCGCTCCCAGGGTGGTCAGGCGATGTTGCGCGCCGGCGTGAAGTTCGGTGTCTTGCCTACTAAAATCCGCCGTACGCGATACACCGCCGCAATCCCCATGTGACGCAATCGCCGCCGGTCGCTCTCCCCAATGGGATCGTCCTGAAGCGGCGCCAACGCTAACAGGGAAGGGATGAGATCAGGGGGAACAAAGGGCGTCCAGATGGGCCACGTCCACCGCGTCTCCCCGCTGCCAAACCCGCTGAATCCAAGCGTTTTGAGCGCGCCACCCACAGGCCAGACGGTGAACCACGCAAACGCCTCAATGGCCAACCGGTTGGCACCCAACATCGTGCCCCGCTGCCTGCGGGTCGGGTCGCCAGAGGGCTTATGCCACTGATAGGCATGCCGCCGGTCCTCCGAAGGGTCGAGATGTAGGGATTGATTGTCCATCGGGTCGGCATAATCCCACGGCTTGAACAGCGTCCGGTCCAGATGACTGCGCGTGGTTCTTCCCAAAATGGACTTGATATTGCCTACGTGATAATCCCGGCGCGTTGTCTGAAGCTGGCTCGTCGCCTCTGCCGGCGCCAGATTGCTGGCGATCGCGGCCAGAAAATCAGCCTCCCGACGATGACCAACAGCCGCTGCCTGACGTACCTGCAAAAACACATTCCCCGGCTGTTGTTTGACTTCTTCGTAAAGCCGCGCCGGATGCTGGTCCAGCGACCTGACCAGCATTTTATCCAGCCAGTTCAGCAGGTCGGCCTGACGGATTGGCGCTGAGCTGCCCAGTTGGGCTACCCACCCGCCCTCGTCAGTCGTCCACGCCAGACACAGGTCGGGCAGGCATTCCCGCAAAGCATTCACCAGCCCCAGCGCCGCCAGAAAACCCAGCGGCGTTGTGCCATCCAATCCGCGCAACACAATGTGGTGATTCGGTGTCATCGGTTTCTCCCAAGTCAGTCGGAAGCGGTTTTCCCTGCCGGTCAGGACACAAGACCGGCTTCTTCATCGGCGCTGGCCTGGTGGTCGGCCAGACGCAGAATCGTCTCCAGATACGCCGCGCCCCACCAACCGAAACGGCGCTGCATCCGCCAGAAACGCGCGCCAATGCCCGAATCGAGCCGGTGCGGCGGCGCTTTTTCACGCCAGGCATGCGATACCGCCACGGTGTACGACTGGCCCAAAAGCTCGGCCGTGAGGGCAACGTCAGGCGCTTCGAGGTCCACCACGACCGGGGCCAGCGGGCGGCCCCGTCCGTGGTGTGTGCCAATGAGGTAAAGGATGAGATCGAGTTCGGCGGGCAGGAGTCCTGTGCTCTCACGTTCTGCGGGCGGGACGCCCACATTCCCAGGCTCTGCGGGCAGGATGCCCGCGTTCCCAGGCTTTGCGGGCGGGACGCCCACACTCCCAAGGAGGGTTTCCATCATCTGCACTGAAAGCATCTCATGCCGGAAACCGGCCGGCAGCCCGGCCCGCTCGTGCGCCTGCCGCCGTTCGAGCGGCGTCAATGGCAAGCCGTCCGACTTGGCCAGCAAACCCAGCGGGGAAGCCCCCAGCAGCCAGGTTTCCGTCCGGTCAGCACGCTGCAAAAGCGCCTGGAAGCGTTCATCCGCCTTGCCCCAGTCGTGGGCCTCGGCCGCCGCCAGAAACACTTCCTCCCGAATGTTCAGCGGCAGCGCCCGTACCGTACGCTGGATTTCATCCCGGACATGCCGGCTGTGCGCCGCCAGCGTCACCGGCTCGGCGCTGGCAATCCAGGAACGCTCATCTTCGCCTTCGTCCATCAGCGGCAGCGACCAGTCCGCCCTCCCGGCCAGTCGCTTCCGGGTGGTCAGCACGTAGCCCCGGCCGTCCGGGTAAGGCGTACGAAGCAGGCCCAGCTTTGGGTCAGCCAACTGGTGCAGCGCCGTGCGCAGGGCGTCAGCCGGCCAGTGCTGAGGCAACTTGTCTTCCGCTCCGGTTTGCAGGTCGTCCGCCAGAGCGCGCAACGCTTCGCGCCAGTCCTCCACCCCGAACACGGTTTCCGGCTCGGCGAGGCGGGCGAAGAGTTCCTGCAGAGCCGGCCACTCGCGGTCAAAAAGATGTGGGTGCAGCCGTACGACAGGGCGGTTGCGGGCCGTCACAGAAGCAGCCTCGGCGGCATCTGGCGAGGCGTCCACCGGCAGATGCCCCACCACCTCCCAGCCACCGGCTGCCACCGGAAAGACCAGGGTATCGCCCGGACGCAGGTCACTCACTGCCGTCAAAAGCCGGTTGTCCGCCAGACCGCGCCACAGCAGGCCACGGCGCTCAGGCTTGACGGCGCTTCCATCTGGAGCTTCCGGTTTGGCATCCGTCCCGGCTGTTTCGCCGCCAAGCTCCAAAAGGTCAGCCGCATCGTCTTTGCCAGTCTCCTCCGCACCGGTCAGCCACCGGCGCACTACCGACATCGGTACGGTCATGCACTCGGTTGCCGTCGGCGGCAGCAGGCTGACGACTTCACTCCAGTCATCCGGCGGAAAAGCATCGAGGTCAGCCCGCCAGCACACCTGCACGTCCGGTTCGCCGGGCTGCGGGCCGTGCAGCAACTGTCCCACGTTGGGTTCCAGCGCCGGCCGGGGACTCGTCTGGCAGAGCAAGTCCAGATGCGCCGGCAGCAGCACCGCAGGTTCGCGCCGGGCGGCAGGCGCCAGACATTCCACGGGCAGCCCCTGGCCGTTCAGGTAAGCGTCAAAAGCGTCAATGCCAAAATTCACGTCGTCGGATTGCCCCCACTCGGTAAGCCATTCCCAGGTTTTGGGCAGGGCGTCGCCATAGACAGGATCGGGCTTTTTGGGATTGAGCGCCTTTACTTCAATGAACACCACGGCTGAGGCGGCAATGGGCCGGCCGCGGCGGTTGAGCCGTCCGAACCGCTGCCGCAGCGCGTCCAGTGAGGCGCATTCCGTCAGCAGCACGTCAAAGTCATAGTCGGCGCCGACTTCAAGGCACTGGGTCGCCACCACAAAGCTGAGCTGCGCGCTCCGGTCAGGCCGGTCAGGGCCGATGCGTGGCATCAAGCGCCGCTGCTGGGCATCGCGGTCAACCGGACGCATCGGGCCGATGACGAGTTCCACCGGGGCATCGGGAAAGGCTTCGCAGAGCAGCCGGTGGACGGCGCGGGCTGTCGCCACCCGGTTGACGATGATACCAACCGCCAACTGACCGGTTTCCGCCATCGCCTTGGCTTCAAAAACAAGGTCTTTCGGAAGATCGGAGACAACCCTGAGCTGCACCAGTTTGTCAGCACCCAGAACGGCAGCCAGGCGTGGCGTGCGCCGGTCGGTATGGTCCAGCCGGAAGGCCGCCTGGCCGGCGGCTTTGGGCGGCGTCGCCGTCATGGCCACGGGCCGAAAAGGGGACACACCGATGGCTTCTTCTGCCCACCGCTGCGGGTCAAGGTAGTCCTGGACGGCACACAGGGTTTGCCGGAAAGGTTCGCTGATGTGGGCTTCATCGAGAAACACCAGGCTGTCGTAGGCGGCCAGACTGGCGTGAATCGGAGCCGCGTGGGCCGAAACACCGTAGCCGCGAAAGAGCAGCCGCGAGCCAAACTGGTCAATGGTTGTGCAGACCACCATTGGCTGCGTCACCGACCGGGCCCAGCGATTGTCGCGGTACAGACCGCCGCGCAGTTCCAGCACATCGAGCGGTGGCGCGCTTTCCGGGCGGAGGGTTGAAAGCTGCCGCAAAGCCGCCGCAACCTTGTGCAGCGTCGGCCACCGGGTCGGGGAAGCTTCCGCTTCCAGCAGTCTCCCGGCCAGGCGCAGGGCCCGCTCGTAAGTGGCATCCACAATGACGCGCCGGTTGACGCAAAAAAACACCCGGCGCGCGGCCGTGCGCGCCGGCGGTTCCAGCGCCGCCTGACAGGCGAGAGCGAACACGGCAATGTCAATGACGGCCGTTTTGCCGCTGCCGGTGGGCAGATCGAGCACTGGCGGCCAGTCTCCAGCCACGGCTGCGGCCGCCAGTCGCCGCTGCCACGGGTAGGGATCACAGTCGTGAGCTTCGCGGAAAAAAGCGTCAAAGTCGCCAATACCAACCTGCGTCATGGGCTAGCTCCGTTTGGGAACAAAAAAATCGAGGGGTTTGAACAGGCCGTAGCCGAGAAAGCGGCCAGCGCCGAGCAGAACCGGGCCAACGACCGGCTCGGCAAAACGCAAGAAGACATGAACCTGTGGCTTTGCAGCGCGTGCGCCTTTGAGCAGGTAGGGGGGAAATCCGTCGCCCAGCCTGGCCTGCGCCGGCGGGGAAGCGCCGCGCACGGGACGCTCTTTGGCAATGGCGCGGGGAGCACCCGGAGTCCAGGCCGTTGTGCCGAAGTCAATTTCAACCGGCTCCGGCAGCCCGGCGTACTGGCAGGCCTCAAAGAGAATGGAGCCGACTTCGTATTCCCAGTTGGCGCGCTCGGTCAGGCGGTTGGCTTTGGGGAAGCGGTCGAGCACGACCGGCGTCACGCTGGCCCAGCGTTTGGCTCCACGGGGAAAGGCCGTCCAGGTTTCAGGCTGGAGCGTGAGGCGGGTGTCGTCCCAGGCACGCTTGCGCAGCACCCAGACGCCCAGCCGGCCGAGCCGGAGACTGACATCCGCCGGCTTGCCCTGCTGGTTGACAAAGAGCGGCCTGATGACGCGGCCGCGCTCGCGGCGGTCAATCTCCGTGGGGAACGCCAGCGCCACGCCGAGCAACCGCCCATCAGCATATTCGTAGCCCACGAAAGGCAGAGGGAGCAGCGCCAGATGTCCGCGCCTGTCGGCCAGCGGTTGGCCCTGGGCGTCATGGCCGCTCACCCATGCCGGCGGCGGCTGCGGGCAGTGGGCCATCAGGGTGTCCCGGAGCGCCTGCATCACCTGAAGGCTGGCGGTGACCGGCAGTGCCGGGCCGTCAACTTGTGTCAACACCAGAAGGTCGCGGTCGAAAGCCGTTGTGTTGGTCATAGGCGGCGGTGTGAAGGTGGCGGCACGATACCCGGCGGCCAGACCGACCAGCGGACGCCGGCCAGCCTGAAACGTTTCCCGCAGGCGTTCGAGTGAAGGTCCCTGGAAGATACGGCGGAGGTGCAGGTCAGCCAACCCGCTGTCCGCCTCTTCCGTCGGCAGCCAGCCAGCAAAGCTGTCCTCCGGTGTGGGCAGTCTTTCGGCGACCCACATCTGCACCAGTGAAGCCGAGTGTCCGAGGCGCGTCACCCTGGCGCAGAGCTGCGTCAGCGCCGGTCGGTAGCGGTCGCTGTCCGGGGCTTCCGGCCAGTGCAGGAAGCATGGCCGGTCGCCAACCCAGACCGCCGGAAATGTGCGCGGCTGCTTGCTGCGTGCCAGCGGGGCGGATTGCAGCAGGGCCGTGCCTTCGGCCTTGTCGTTGACCGGCACGTAGGCGGTGACAACGTGCCGGCGGCCGCCAGCCTGGAGAGGAAGCCACACCTGCGGGTCAGGCAGCGTGCGCAGCCACTCCAGCGCATGACCTTCGGCGGGGTCCTCGCCGGTCTCGAAAAAGGCGGCCGCCAGCGCCAGCCACACCCGCGCCGGATGTGGCGGCCACTCCGGGGCGTCGCGCCGCGCCGGGTCGGTGGCGCGGGCGTAGCCCGTCAGGTAGGTCCAAGCCAACGTCAGCATGGCGGTTACTCCTCCTGGGTTCCCTGGCTCTGCGCCAGTTGTTGGCTTTTGACGACGAGCTTGACGAGTTCCGGTGCCGGCTGAAGCTGGAGCGGGGTGGTGCGCCACGGAAGGCCACACTTCCGGGCTTCGTCAACGGCTTCCATGAACAGCCGGAGCGCGGCTTCCGCATCGAGAACGATGTCTGACTGAATTTCACCGGGGCGGCCCAGCAGTTCCCACTTCAACGGCTCCTGCGGCCAGAGCAGGCAGCGGGAACGCAAATCCAGCCCGGCGTCGTCGGCCAGAATGGCCGCACAGAGGCCCAGCGCCGCCAGTACGGTCCACGCCGCTTCATCGGCCGCGCGGTTGTTCCGGCCATTGATGGGGAAGCGGAGCCGGCGCAGGGCCGGCAGCGACAGGACGATGCTCTGTTCGGCGTAGTCAATGGTGACGCCGCCGCCCAGGAATTCACCCTGCCGGTCACGTTCGGAGATGGTTGGGGTGACATTGCCGTGATTGGCTTCTGAAGGGCGTCCGGTTCCGGCGCGGCTGCTGCCTGAGGTTGACGGGCGCGTGACATTGCCGTGATTGGCTTCTGAAGGGCGTCCGGTATCGCCGAGCAGGACAGGCTTGCCCTTGTTGTCCTTGACGGCTTTCCCAGGGTCAAGCGTCCATCCGAGCGGTTCGGTGGGCGGCGTCCGGTACAGCGGCCCGGCCTTGAGCTGGATGCCCAGCGGGTCAATCCGGCTGCTGGTTTTCGCGCCCAGAACGGCGTTGATGCCCACAATCTCGCTCACCATGGCGCGTTCAAACTTGGCGCCGAGACCACCTTTGGGGCCGGTGGAATCCCACATGCCAAACAGAAGCGCTGTCGGGCACAGCTCGAACAAAGGCGTGGCATGGTGGGCTGCCGCTTCACGAAGCTGGCGTCCATAGGAGGATTCCTGCTTGACGTTGGACGAACGAAACGGTTTCCGCTGTTCTTGAATCACGACGCTGTCGCGCAGGATGGCATCCACGATGCGGTGTGGGGCCTGCAGGGACGACACCCTGCCGATGGGTTCCAGAAGCCGCATGTCTTCCGGCTGGCCATTGCCGGGGAAGTAGGGCGTGAAATCCACTTCGACCAGGGGAAGGGCAAGGCGGCCGTCATCCACGGCCTGCTGGAGTGCCTCTTCCATGCGGTTGGCCTGGGATTGCACGGAATCCATCAGGACGCAGCGTACCGGATGGTCGTAACCCGGCATCCGGCGTTCTTCGAGGGCGTAGCGTCCGCCTTCGTAGGTTGGGGGAAAGACCTTGGTGCCAGGGCCGCCAGCCGGTTGGAGACGAAGACGGCAGCGCAGGGCCGTCGCCGTGCGGACGGCCTGCTGGAGTTGCTGAAGTGAAAGTGACATAGCGTTGACCTCGCTGGGTTTGGATTCGGCTGCCGACAGCAGCCAGTCCGATATGGTAGGGACGACAGTGGACAAGAACGGGGCAACGTCCTAAGCTGTCCGCCACAGGTTCAAAGCATCAGCCGCAACGGTTGGGCGTACGCAAGGGCCACGCCCGTCAGGTGTGGCGCTGTGTGACAAAAACTTCCAGCCTGATGCGAGGAGTGAAGAAATCCGTTCATGCTCCCGGTTTCTCCGCAGGCGGACTCCAAACGCGGCAATCTGACGCGCCTGGCCATCGAGCTGCCCCTGCTGCTGGCCTCCGGCTCCAAATCCAAGACCGAACTGGCCAAACACTTCGGCTGTGACAAGAAAACCATCAAGCGGCTCGTAGATGAGCTTTCGTTTCACTACCGGATTACCGAGGAGAAACGGGGGCGGGAGGTGTTTTACGGTTTCGCTGATGGCTACACCTTCCGGCCGCCGGCGCTCAAGCCAGCGGAAGTGGCAGCGCTGTGGTTGGCGCAAAAGGCGGTGCTCATGGATGGCTCCTCGCCCCGCTGGCCGTTGAGTCAGGATGGACGGTCGCTGCTGGAAAAGCTCCGCGCCACTTTGCCCCCCGCCCTGGCCGCGCATCTCGGTGAGCTGGCCGCCGTTTACGGTACGGCACTCATTCCGGCCAAGGACTACACGCCCCACGTGGAGACGCTGAACCAGGTGCTTACCGCTGCCATCAGGAAACGGCGGATCGAGGTTGAATATGTCTCGCTCGGCAGCCAACACCCGAAAACCCGGCGCTATGACCCGTATGGGCTGTATTTCGATCCCAACGGCGGGACGCTCAAGACCTTTGGTTACGACAGCCGCCGGCGCGGCATTGTCACCCTGGCCGTTGACCACATGCGGCAGGTCACGCTGCTTGAGGAGCGGTTCACCCTGCCGCCGGATTTCACCAGCGTGCAGAGCTACCTGGAGCGATACCACTTCAACGGTTTTTTCGGGGAGCCGCTCCGGGTCCGGTTGCGGTTTTTCGGCGTCACATCCCAGGTGTTTCTGGAGCGCCAGCATCACGTCACGCAACGGATCGTGAGTTACACACCGGCCACCCGCGGCCGGCCGGAGACGGTTGACATCGAAATGACCGTGGCGCGGGGGCGCGGTCTGGAGCGGTTCATTCTGAGCTGGCTCCCGGAAGTCGAGGTTCTGGCGCCCGCCACGCTGCGCCGGCGCATCGAAGCCTGCCGTCTGGGCCGCGCGCGCGTGCTGCCGCCGTCAGCGTACCGCCCCCGCTGGCCAGTTGCGGTCAATGAACGGGCGTGACTGCACGATGTAGAGCTGCCCACGGTAGGTCAGCCACTCAATGTCCTGCTTCCGGCCGCCAAAGAGGCGCTCAATGGCCAGCGCCGCCTGCCCCAGCCGGCGGATCAGGTCGGCGGTGAGTACCGGTTGGTCGGGAACGCCGGCCACTTCCCTGACGCCGCCTTTTACGTCAAAGGTCAATATCGTTTCGTCATCCGCCCGGGTGAGAACAAGGGCTGCATCGCTTTGGGGACGGTAGATGATCTGCTCCGGGATGCGCCGGCCTTCAACAACCCGCAGTCCCAGACCCCGTTTGGCGTTGATGTAGATACCCTCGGCGTCGCGCCGGTCAAAGGGATTGGTCGTGACAAGCACGCCGGCGCTGTCGGCGTTGATGCCTTCCTGGATGAGCACCGCCGGATAGACGGCCAGATGGTCAATGCGCGCCGCTTCACGGGCTTCAAACGCCTCGAAGTTCCAGATTGAAGCCCAGACGGTCTTGATGGCCGTGATCAACGCCTCGTCGCCAATGATGTTGGGCACAGTGGTGTACAGCCCGGCGCCGCTGAAGTCGGGCAGGTCTTCGGCGTTGGTCGAGCTGCGGGCAAACAGCCCGCGTCCACGGTATTCCCGGTGAACCTTCGCCAGAACAGCGCGGCGCAATGCCCGGTCAAAAGGCGCGGCCACGATGAAGTCCCGCAGCTTCGCCAGCTCAACCTGCCGGGTTTGTGGGTCGTGGTGAAACTGCTCGTCGTTGAGCAGCGCCAGGACGCGCGCCTCGATGCCGTGCCGGTCGGCAAAGGCCTTGTAGTGGGCAAAGGGAATGGTGAAGCCACGCGGCACGATGATGCCGGGCAGACGCGCCTGGGCGACTTCGCCCAGATTGGCGGACTTGGCCCCAAACCGGACGACATCCCGCGCCCGTTGGCGGTGCAGGTCGGTCAACGCGCGCCAGCGCAGGTCAGCGCGTGGGAGGCGCAGTTCCCGGCTGAGTTCGCGTTCGCGTTCCGATTCGGTGATTTGTTCAGCCGGTTCGAGTGTGATGCCGTCATCCGTGACGACGAGCGTGACCCAGCGGTTGACGAGGCTCCGAAAGCGCACGTCGGCATCTTTGACGTAGGCGTTGGGAATGCCCCAGCCCTTGGCCAGCAGATTCAGGTGCGACAACGGCGCGCCCGGCTGCGTCACGAGGATGCCGCGCAGGGGCGTCGTCGAAAGGGGCGTTTCCTTGAAGATCACAATGTCTTCGCGCTCAAAGGGTTGCGCCGGCGGCAACTGCTCCACCAGCCGCAGCACACCCACGGCGCGGCCGGGATTGAGCGCCAGGAACGTCGTTTCCGGCAGTGTGGTCTCCGCCCGAACCCAGGGCAGGTCGGGAAGCTGCGCGGCAATTTCCTCGTGACGGCGGGCGTTGGCCTTGAAGGTCAACGGGGCAAAGCCGGTGGCCGTCAGGCGTTGGTGAGCTTCGGCCAGCAACGACGGCGTCAGCAGGTCACCTTCCCAGAACTCGTAGGTGAAACGTTCCAGCCGGGGTTGAAACGTCACCGTGCCGAGCAGGAACCGCCGGCGTTCGTTGGTGTAGTTGTGGCGCAGAAAGACATCGCCGGCATCGAGCGTCAGGTAGGTGGCGCGGGCAAAGTCGCTGTGAAACCGGAACCGGCGCGAGTTGGCGTAATAGACGCGCCCATCCGCGCGGTCAATGACGAACATGACAGCCGGAACGTCCAGCCCTCTGCCCTGGCGGGTCAGACGCGCCAGCCGGTCAAAGTCGGCGCGGGTCAGGCGGTTGACATAATCCGGGGCCGTCGGGTCATCGGCCGGAGCCGCCGCATCCACTGCCGCCGAAGGAACACTTTGCGCGCCGACAACCGACACACAAAACAGCAGTAACGCCAGGCTCCAGGCCAGGTGGCAACGGACAGCCCGGCAGAGGGCGCAAAACGCACGCATCAGATCACGTCTTCGGACGAAACACGGTAACGTGCTCAGGGTTGCCCGTGATGTAAGGTCCACCGATGAGATCAATGCAGTAGGGAATCGCCGGAAACACAGCAGCCAGGCACTCCCGGATGGATTTGGGCTTGCCGGGCAGGTTGACGATGAGACTGCGCCCCCGGATGCCGGCCGTCTGCCGCGAAAGAATTGCCGTCGGGACGTACTGAAGTGACACGGCGCGCATGAGTTCGCCGAAGCCGGGCAGCATTTTGTCGCAGACGGCTGCCGTGGCTTCCGGCGTCACATCGCGCGGGGCGGGACCCGTGCCGCCGGTGGTGACGACCAGGCAGCAGCCGTCTTCGTCTGTGAGCCGCCGGAGTTCGGCCTCGATAAGCGGCTGTTCATCGGGCACAAGGCGCATGAGGGGCGTCCAGTCGTTGGCGATGTACTCGCGCAGCACGGCCAGAATGGCCGGGCCGGATTCATCCTGATACACCCCCTGACTGGCGCGGTCAGAAATGGTCAGAATGCCGATGGTGATGGTTGAGAGTGTCATGGCGAGTAGCGAGTGGCGGGTAGTGAGTAGCGAGTGGTGAGTAGCGAGTGGTGAGTAGTGAATAGCGAATAGCGAATAGCGAATAGCGAGTGGCGAGTGGTGAGTGGCGAGTGGCGAAGTGTAGCGCCACGCCCAACAAACTGGCTTTGATGCCTGAAAAGAATGCTTTACAGTGAGCATCACTATCTGACTCTCTATCGAAAATTCTGATTCAGGATGGCGCTATGTTGAACCGACGACACATGCTTTACCTTGCGTTATGGTTGTTGGCGTTGCCGGGGCTGGCCGGCTTCAGTTTTGCCCAGGAGACAGCGCCGAATCCACCTTCATTTCCGCCGGTGATGCCCAGCCCGGCCGTGCGGGCCACCCAGGTCTATACAGCGCCAACTGGGGACTACGTGATTGGGCCGGGGGATGTCGTGGACATCAAGGTGTTCAAGCAGCCCGATCTGACGGGGCGCTTCCGGGTGGGCGACAGCGGCAGCGTCGAGCTGCTGTTCATTGGCAAACAGCAGTTGGCCGGGCTGACCGAGAGCGAAGCCGCCGATTTGCTGCGGCAGGAGTTGCGGAAGTATCTCCGGCAGCCGGAAGTCAGTGTTACGGTGACGGAATTCAACTCGCGGCTCGTGACCGTGATTGGCGCCGTCCGCACGCCGGGACGGCAGCCGCTGCGGCGCGCCATGCGCCTGCTCGATGTCATTGCCTTGGCAGGGGGGCTTGCCGAAGACTCCAGCCGCTTTGTCAATGTCATCCGCTACGTGTCAAAACCGGCGGAAGAAGCCCAGCCGGCACTGGGAGCCGCACCGACACCGGAGCCAGATGAGGATGTGCCACCGGATGTCGAAATTCTTTCCATCAACATTGATGACATCATCGCCGGCAATGCCAAAAACAACCTTCTGTTACAGCCGGGGGACATCATTTCCGTACCACGAGCCGATGTCGTCTATCTGGCCGGGAATGTGCGCAAGCCCGGTCCCATTACGGCACGCAACCCGATTACTGTCACGCAGGCGATTGCTATGGCCAGCGGGCTGGCCGAGGGAGCCAAACGCAATGACATTCGCCTCTACCGGACGGTTCCCGGCAAGCTGGAGCGTGAAGAAATCAAGATCAGCCTCGCCGCGATTCAGTCCGGGAAACAGAAAGACCTGGTGTTGCAGGCTAACGACGTGCTTTACGTGCCCCATTCCGAACTGCGGTCGGCTGGAACAACCGTGATGCGCAGCCTGCCTACACTTGTCACTTCAGCACTCATTCCCCTTCTGACGACCGCCATCATCCGGTAATCCGGGTTTCCGTAGGCGGGTTCCCGGCAGCCTGCGGCCATGCGCAACATCCACGACACCACCAACTTTCGGGCGCTCGACCCGGAGCTGATGCAGGACCTGCTGCGGGCGCAGGAGCAGGACACACCCGCACCGGGAAGCTGGCAGGTGTTGCGGCATCGCGCACTGGCGTGGCTGCTGGGAGCGGCCCTGCTGTCGAATGTCGGGACCTGGATGCAGAACACCGCCCAGGCGTGGTTCATCTATGAAACCACGCGCAGCGCCTGGTATCTGGGGCTGAATGCCTTTCTGATGTTGTCGCCGCTGTTTTTGCTGACCTTTCCCGGCGGCATGGTGGTGGATCGGTTCGAGCGGCGGCGGGTTTTTCTGCTGGCTTCCCTGTTGCAAATCCTCTGCACGGCCTGGGGGACGCTGCTGTTTGTGACCGGACAGCCAAAGGTCTGGTGGTTGCTGGCACTGTCGTTTGGAACCGGCATTGGGCAGGCCTTTGCCAATGTGGCCTATGTCTCCCTGCTGCCACGGCTGGTGCCCACCCGCGAAGTTCCCCAGGCGACGGCACTTAACTCGCTCCAGCTCAGTGTGGCGCGCATGGTTGGCCCGCTGGCGGCAGGCGGAGTTCTGCTGATGTTGGGGCCGGCCGCCTGCTACGCCGCCAACTGTCTGTCCTTTGTGCTGCTACTGGTAGTGGCCGGGCGTGTGCCGGAGCACCCGCCAGAAGCCCTGGCGATGGATGCCTTTGCCAGGATTACCCGTCCGCTGCGGCCGCTGGCCGAACTCAGCCTGTGGCAGGCGCTGGCCCAGGAAGCCCGGCAGGTGCGCCACTATCTGAAGCGGCGTCCGGGGCTCGTCGAAGTCTATGTCCTGTGCTTTGTGGCCACGTTCTTCGGAGGTTGTGTGCCGGTGCTGCTGCCCAGTCACGTACGGGAAGCCTGGAATGGCCCGGCGTGGCTCTACACCGTGCTGCTTGGGCTTTACGGACTGGGAACAGTGCTTGGCTCGCTCTACATTGCACAGCGTCCGAAACCGGTCGGCGGCGGACGGCGGGCACTCTTTCTGACGGGTGCGACGGGCACCGCACTGTGCATCTTTGCCCTGATGCCCTCGCCACACACCGGGGCGCTGGCCATCGTGGCTACTGGCGGAACGCTGATTGCCCTGCTGAGCCAACTGACGGCGCTCGTCCAGTTTGGTCTGGTGGACGAAGTGCGCGGGCGTGTGATGAGCCTCTTTCTGGTGACGTTCCAAGGAGGATACGCCTTGGGAGGACTGGCAGCGGGTGCCATCGCCAGCCGCCTTTCCACAACGATAACCATCCTGGCGTGTGGGGCCGCAGTGGGCGTCGCGGCGCTGGGCGGCTGGTGGCTGGATTCGCATCTCGGCAAAACCTAGCCGAAGTCCAACCGGGCCCGGTGGTGCCTTTCAGTCGTGGCACCCTACAGCTACAGCGCGCTCAGGTGCGCCTCAATCTGACAGCGGATGCGGTAGTAGTCTTCGAGCAGGCGATTGACACTCACCACAAAGGGAATCTGGGCAGCGGCGGCTTCCTCGATACGGGCTTCGAGCGCGGCCGCTTCCGGTGTGTTGGGAGCGGTTTTTTCTTCCAGCGCCATCAGCTCATAGACATTCTCCCCACGGGGATGGTGGTGGTAGCAGTGCGTCACGAAAGCCAAGGTCAAACCATCAGCGATCTGGCGCAGCAGGTCAGCATCCACCACGGCAAAATCGGAGAACAGAAACGAATCGGAAGGAACGCCAAGGGCGCGGGCCAACTCGTGGATACGGTTGACAAGCGATTCGTCAAGCGTGGCTGGCGGGGAGGTCCCAACGTCCGTCATGGCTGATTGGTGTCAATCATAAGCTTTTCAGACATGGCAAAGAGCAGCTTTTGCCGGGCGCTCACTCCATTGCGACGGGACGATTGCCAAAGAGCAACGGCCTGCGCGTACTGCTCCTGGACCTGTGGCGGCGTGCCTTCCTGCGCGAGTTGCTCGCCCAGGGCCCGAATCTGGCGCAGCGCCCGTTCCTGCTCCTGACGGGCATGGATGAGACGGCGCATCTGCATTGCCAGGTAGGCTTCAAGTTCGGCTGGTGACTGTGGGGCGACAGCGGATTCGTACACCTCATCGGCATACTGGGGCAACCCATTCTGATTTGGTTGTCCGGGGCGTTTTCCCTTGGAGCTTTTGGCAACATTGCCATTCTGGTTGTTGCCGTGATTACCACCTCGGCGTGATCTGCGGTGCTGCTTCATCGGCACAATGCCCTTCGTGTCGAATGTGGTGGGGGCGGCTGTGCGGCGGATGTCCGGTCAAAGGTTTCGCGCACAGCTTGGCAGCTTGCTTCAAGTTCAACTTCGCTAAGGACTTACCAAAGCTGAACAGGAAGCGCAGCATGCCGATTGTAACGGTTCCAGATTGCCTGTCAACTCACCGCCTGGCGGGTGGATGAAGCCAGGCCGGGCAATTCAAACGTTTGTTTGGAGAACGGTCTTGATGCCGCTCGTGACCTGATCCACGACCTTGCTCAGAATTTCGATGTTCTGAGTCAGTTGGTACATGCGTGCCTGCAAGCCGAGCAACTCTCCCTGCGACAGTTCCCGGTCGGAATTGAGTATCGTCTCAATCTGCATCCACTGATTTTCGACCTGTGAGAACCGCGCCAGCAGGTCTGGGGAGCGCCGGTCGGGAGCCATGCCGTGGATACCATCCCGCAGAGCAGAAATCCGCAGCCGCGCCTGGTCAAAGGAAATTCCAAAGTCGTTGGCGTTTGGGTTGGCTAAGCGTTGCATCAGGTCAGCACGGAGTTGCTCCAAGGTCAGGCCCGACGTACCGCTTCCCTGGTGGAGCACATCGGTCGGTTGCCCGGCTGTCTGCTGCATAATGGATTCAAAGGATTTGCCGCCAGTCGCGGGTGACTGTGCTCCGTGGGGATGGTTGGAAGTGCCCGGCGTGGGAACGCCGGGCGCAATGCCACCAATTTGTCCGCTCATAGATGTCTGTCCTTTCCTGCACCGCCAGTGCGATGCGGTTGTTCCTAGCCAACCGTGACCAAAACGTACTGGAACCGCTGCTGGTTGCCAAGCGAATCCCAGAAGCGGTTGAACTCACTCTGGGGCATGGTCTGGCATCCGGCCGAGTAGGTGTTGGTCGTGCCGCCACGGTGGAAGTACATCGTCTGTCCCTCAAAGCTGTTCCGGTTGCGATCGCGCTCGTCGAAGACACCGTCGTGGTTGGTGTCGCGCACGACCGGGCGGCTTGTCGTGGGCATCAGGATGTTGTTCCCGTCGGGTTGGGTCGGGCCGAAGTTGGGGCCGACATTGGCGCGCATGTACTCGTGCGTGCCATCCACCAGCCGGCCCAGGTCAAGCCAGCCATCCCGGTTGCTGTCCACGCCCATCGGGCGCCGTGTCCGTCCTGACCAGCCATCTTCGTACTGGCTGCTCGGTTCCGTGTTGGCGCGCAGTTCCGTCACCTGGAACTGACCGTTGGGCAGCTTGCGCAGGGTCACGATGCGGTCGTCATAGACGCCCTGCCCGCCATTAGCGCGGGTGTTGGTCTCCGTACGCAGCCCCAGAATCACGACCCGTCCGGCGGCCAGATCAGCCTTGGCCTGGGCGGAGCCGTGACGCTCAATGTAGTTGGCATACAGGGCGAACTTCTGGGCTGTGGTCATCCCTTCCGTGCGTGGCAATCCCCGGCCAGGAGGCACAGGCGAGCCGGAGGTCGGCGGGGTGGACGGGGCTGGTGTCGGCGCTGGCCGACTGCCATTCGTGCTGCCGCTGCCGGGAATCACAATGCGCTGGCCCGGATAGATGAGGTTGGGGTTGGTGATGCTGGGATTGGCGCGCTGAAGCGCCGCGACGGTCGTCCCGTACTGCTGGGCAATACCGGAGAGCGTGTCGCCGACCCGAACCCGGTGCTCCCGCGTGCCGGCCGCCGGCGGTGCCGAGGGCGCAGGTGCCGGGGTTGGCGCTGCCGGAGGCGGTGCCGGTGTGGCGTTGCCATTCCGCGCAATGGCGTCAAAGCGCGTCAGATTGTACTCGCGCATGAGACTGTGGAGCAGTTTGGTGTAGTTCGGGTCGGTGGCGTATCCGGCCTTGTGAATCTCCGCCGCAAAACGGAAGGCGTCGTTGGTGTGCCGCATAGCGGTGGCATAGCGTGGATTGCGGATGAAGAACTGGGCATGGTCGGCGAAGGACTCGGCGGCGGAGTTGTACTTGCGGAACTGGGCGTTGACATAGACCTCGCGGCCGTTGAAGACCTCGCGCGTCCGCATCGTGACGGACCCGGCGGGGCCCGTGCCCTTGATGCCGAAGTAGTTATTGGCTTGGCGGGTCAACTCCGAACGTCCCCAGCCGCTTTCGAGAATGGCCTGGGCAATCGTCACTGACGCTGGCACACCGGTTGTCCGCTGGCTGCGGATGGCATCGGCTGCAATCGAATCAATGAAAGCGTTGCCGGTCCGTGGAATCGTGCCAACCGGGGCGGTGGTATCCACTCGGGGTGGCGCAGGCGTGGTTGGCTGGGAGGGCGTGGGCGTCGGGCGCGAGGGCGCCGGACCGGGCTGGGCCGGGCTGGGCTGAGACGGATTGGGGCGCGCCGGAGCCGGAGTTGCTACCTGGCGGCCCGGCAGGTTGATGACCTGTCCGGGATAGATGAGGTTGGGATTCTGAATCTGCGTATTGGCCTTGATGAGCCGCGCCAGATCAATGCCGTTGCGGGCGGCAATTTCGGAAAGCGTATCGCCCCGGCGCACGACATACTGGCTGCCAGCCTGACTGCCGGCCTGGTTCGGCGCACTTGTGTTACGGGTCGTTGGAATCGTCAGCGTCTGTCCGGCGTAAATGAGGTTCGGATTTCTGATCTGGCGGTTGGCCTGCAGGAGCGCATCCACCGTTGTCCCATAACGCTGTGCAATGCCCGACAGGGTTTCCCCGCGCCGGATCAGGTGTTGGGTGCCGGTGGTTGGAGTCTGTGAAGAAGTCGCCGGTGTCCGTGTAACCCCGTTGAGCCGTGCCATCGCGTTCAAGTCTCCCATCCATCGTGGTGTGCCGACACTGTCGGTCCTCACTTCCGTTATCGGTTGGCAGCGTCCGATGTTGCGTCAGGGCAGCATGTTTTTGAGCCGGCCAGTTGCCAGCGAAATGTCTGCCCTGCCTGCTCAAAGTGTGCGCCACACGGAAGCCGCGCCGGTCAGGCTTCGGTGAGAACCACCAACCGCCGCAGGGCCAGGGCAAAGGGGCCGGCCTGTTTGCCGGCAATCATCAGGCCCACAGTCGTCGTGGCTTCCGTCCGCAGGGGCGGGGCCGGAACAGGGCGGCCACGAAACGTCGGCACAAAGTCAGTCGCGGCAAACCGGCAGGTCTGCCACGTGTTGGGCGCAGGCGTGAAGGTGGCCTGATAGGCCAGTCCGTCAAAATTGGCATCGGTGCGTACCACGAACCTGTAGGTTTTCCCGTCGCCCCTGACCTCGATGACAAACACCGCCTGGGGCGGCAGGCGCTGCGCGAGAGGAGCTGAGCGCACGGAAGCAAAGCCGCCATGGTTGGCGAGAGACACCACACCTTCAAAGACGGCAAAGCCGTGGTTCGTCGGGCGCAACTGCCCGGACGAACAGCCGCCCATGACCTGATCGCCAATGGCGTACCAGGCGGTGGCGGCCGTCGGGTCTGCAAAGTCGAACACCACCATCATCAGGAAGCTGGCACCAGCGGTTTGAAGGTGTTGTCGCTGGGACGAAACAGGATGTCGTGGCGCTTGCCCTGCGCATCCTTGCATGAGACGTTGTTTTTCTGGTCGCGGAACAGCTCGAAGAAGACCGTCACCAAGGCTTCCAGTCCGGTGAAGCCAGCAGGAGCCGGTGCTTCGATGTATATCCACGTCATATCCACCCGCTGCTCCATGCCGACCCACGCCATCCGCACCGGTGTGCCATCGGTACAGCGCAGTTTGAACCGTTCCCGCACATAAGCGCTGGCCAGCTCGGCGACATCCGGCGTCCGGTCGAGTTCAATGCGCCGCCGCGCCTGGCGGCTCAGGGCGTTTTCCAGATCATCACTGAAAACGCGCAGGGAAATCTCCAGCGAGCCGGTTTCCGCGTTGAACTCGATGGTCGTAAAACTGGCGTGAAATTTGTGCGCCGCCGCTGGCGCACCCAGGCCCGTGCCGGAAGCCAGCCACAAAGCCATCGTCAGAAATGCTCGTCGTGAGGTCATGATGTTTCCTGTCCCATTCCCGTCTGTAAAAACCGGCGGCCCGTTGTCGCCCGGTCAACGGTATGTTATTTCCCCTTTTCCAGACCTCTGTCCAGACGCAACTGCCGAGACTGACCGGCCGCGCCGGTTCATCCAGTGAGGCACACCGATGACCATTCCGCTTTCTGCCCTTGATGCTCCGCGTCCACCCCGGGCTGGTGAGGACTTGGATGCAGAGGCGCTGTTGGCCTGCCTGCAACCGCATCTCCCGGAACTTGCCCCGCCGCTCATCATCGAGCAGTTTCCGGCCGGGCACTCCAATCTGACCTACGCCCTGCGGAGCGGCGACCGGGAATATGTGCTGCGGCGTCCGCCCTTTGGCGCGGAACATATCAAGGCGGGACACGACATGCACCGCGAGTTTCGGGTGCTGTCGGGCCTGCACCGGGTCTATCCGCGCGTGCCACAGCCGCTGTGCTACATCCCGGCGGAAAGTTCGCCGTTGGGCGTCCCGTTTTACGTCATGACGCGCGTGCGGGGCGTCATTCTGCGCACCAGGGTCCCGGATGGAATCACACTCGACACCGAAACCATGCGCCGGCTTTCGACAAACTTCATTGACCATCTTGCCGAGCTGCATGCCGTGGATGTCGAAGCCGCCGGATTGCGCGATCTTTACCGGGGAGCCGGGTACGTCCGCCGTCAGGTCGAGGGCTGGGTCAAGCGGTATCGCGCTGCCCAGACCGATGACGTGCCGGCCATGGAACGGGTCATTGCCTGGGTGACGGCGCGCATTCCCGAAGACAGCGCCGCCACGCTCATTCACAACGATTACAAGTACGACAACGTCGTTCTCGACCCGGACGATCTGACCCGGATTCGCGCCGTGCTGGACTGGGAAATGGCTACGGTGGGCGATCCGCTGACGGACGTGGCCACAGCACTTGCCTACTGGGTGGAGCGGGATGATCCGCCGGAAGTCCACGCCATGAGTTTCGGGCTGACGGCGCTGCCCGGCAACCTGACCCGCGCCGAACTGCTGGCCCGCTACGCCGAAACCAGCCGCCGGGATGTCCGTGAAATGCGCTGGCACGAAGCCTTTGCGCTGTTCAAGGTGGCGGTCATCGTGCAGCAAATCTACTTCCGGTATGTGAAAGGCTTCACGCACGACGAGCGTTTTGCCCGCATGGGGGCTATGGCCCGCCTGTTTGCCGAACTGGCCCAACGCGCCATGGGATGACCGGTGGCAGGGGCGAACCGCCGTTCGCCCTGCACCATTATTCCTTTGAAGGCTTGCGGCGGGTGGCGACCCACGTGCCGGCGTAGCCCGAAATGTCGAACTCACCCTTCATCGTGTCGCCTTCGAGTTTGCCTTTGAACTCGAATTCCATGCCCTGGTAGTTGCCGGTCAACGTCACCTGCCCGTCGTCGTCCACAGTGATACCCGTGATGGACACGCCAATCTGGTCTTTGGACTCACAGATGAGTTTGCCTTGCTCGTCGCGCATGACCTTCAGCTCAACGGGAAAAATCCCCGCGCCGGTCACGGTGATTTCCATGTCATATTCGCCTTCGACGGCCGGAGCCTTCTTCGGTTCATCGGGCCCGTAGGCTGTGGCGGCCACGGGCAGCAGTCCAAGGACGACCCACAGGCAGAGTCCGTATCGCAGCCAGGCGTATCGCAGCCAGAGGTTTCGCATTGGATGGGAACACTCCTTTCGGATAACAAGTGTTTGACACGAGCCGTTTGAAGATGGGGTGCAGATTAGCACAGCCCGCCAGCGCAGCGCGTACGTCTTGGCACGGACGTTTCCTGGGACGCGCGCAACATGGCTGTACATCGAACGATAACCAAGGATAGGGCGCACTGTGCGTGAGCGCCGGAAACGTTGCAAAGCCCCCGCGTCGGCAGCGGTAAAGGGCAGACGGGGTTTTGAGTTTGGCTTGACGGGGAAGTGCCATGGCAAACGAGCAAAACATTCAGCGTACTGACTTGGCGCGGATACGGCCGGATGCCTTTCTGCGGCAACCGGCCGCTGCCACCCGTGCCACCGGTAAAACGGCCTTTGAAACCCGCCTGGAACAGGCTCTGGGCAACGACCCGGAGACGCAGCGCCGGACCCGTGAAGAACTCAAGACCATTGTCCTGGCGGTGCAGGCCGGCTTTACCGATCCGTGGCAGTTGACAGACCTGATCTTTCAGGCGCGCCATCCAGAGCTGATTGGCGCTGACCTGTCGCAGTCGCCGGAACTGCTCGATGAATGGAACGACATCAGCGCCCGGCTCGTGCAGCCTATGCTCAACGACCTGGCCGCCCTTCAGTCATCGGCTGCGCCGGGCCAGGCGCCAGGGGGACCCGACCGGCACTTCGTTGCGCCATCGTCTGACGATGCCGCGCCGCGTGGAGTGGGCAAAGACAAAATGGCCGCAGCCAGTGCGCTTGATCCCCTCATCGAGCAGGCCGTGGCCCTGTGTCCGGGATTGCCGCCACGGTTGCTCAAGAGTTTGCTCGTGCAGGAGTCGGGGCTGCGCACCGATGTCGTCAACCAGTATGGCTACGCCGGTATTGCCCAGATTGGCCGCCGTGAAGCCCGCGAACTGGGGTTGTCCGTAGGCGTTCCGGGAACGGAAAGCGACGAGCGGCTCAATCCGAGCCTGGCCATTCCGGCCGCTGCGCGGTTGCTGCACGTCAAGGCGCAGCGCCTGACGGAAATGGCCTTTTCGCGCTACGGCACGCCGCAGGGGGATGAGTACTGGAAGTTCGTCATGGGTGCGTACAACGGTGGAGAAGGAACGATTACCGTGGCGATGGGGCATGCCTACCGCGAGGGCCTTGCCCGCGCCCGCGAGGAAGGGCTGACCGGGCCGGAAGCCGTCGCGTTTGCCCGCGAATGGGCCACCAAGTGGGAACATCTGGCGCTTGGGGGCGAAACTGCGCCCTTGGCGTTGGCCGCTGCGCGCTACTTTCCTAAACTGGCGGCCCAGAAGTTTGTCGAAATCCGCAACTACCCAGAACAGATCGTCGCTCGGGCCGCGCGCCGCCGTACCGCCGCCGGGTGACGTGAGGTCACTCCCGTACGGTGGCGCGAAACGGCATGAGCGGAACGCAGCCATCTCCCAATGTCCAGCGGGATGCGCTCATCGAGCAGCATCTGCACTACGTGCGGACGATTGCCTACGACATTGTGCGGAAGTTGCCGCCCAGCGTCGAACTCGACGACCTGATTGCCTACGGCAACCTGGGACTGGTGCGCGCCGCTGAGAAATACAATCCGGCGCGGGGTGTGTCGTTTGTGACCTTTGCCCACTACTACATCAAGGGTGCCATCTGGGATGAAGTGCGCAAAATGGCCAACTTTGCCCGGGTGGATGGCGGGCGCGTGCGTGCCGAAGCCAATGCGACGGATTTTCTCCACAGTCTGGCCGAAGAGGAGTCCGGGCGTCCGTCCCATGGCACGACCCTCGACGACGACATTGCCGACGCGCAGGCGCAGCTTGAAAGTCTCATCCCGATTTACCTGCTGTCGCTCGATCACGAGGAACTCACGATTGCCGACGACCGGAGCCTGGATTTTGCCAGCGCCCTGGAACGGGATGACCTCATCGGCCGGATGATGCGCCTTGTGGCGCAACTGCCTGATGAAGACCGCGCCACCATCGAGGCTCTGTATTTCAAGGGGCGGAGCGCGGCGGATTACGCCGCTGAACTGGGGCTGTCACGGTCGTGGGGATCGCGCCTGCATGCGCGCGCCATCAAGCGCCTGCGCGAAGCCATGCAGCGCGAGGGGCTGCTCAGGCCGGACGAAGCCGGCTAGTTGCGGCTTCATCGGTTTGGGCTGGAGCGGCAGCCTGCCGGCCAGCGGGAAACTCAACTGTTACGGGCACCAACGTCACCACTATCTGCTATCAAGAATGTGCGCAAAAGTGCGCACGGTTCTCTTCCTGCCCCGACGTGTCCTGTTGACCACCGTCGTATCTGACAGGCGTGACTTTCCCGACTACGGCGGGGACGGTCCCCGCCGCAGCGCCGCCATTGCTGGACGGACTCGCCACGGGTAGGGCCGTTTCGGTTGCCAGCCGTTTCAGGTTCAGCGCCGCATTGAGGTCACGGTCATGGTGCGCACCACATTGAGCACACACCCATTTCTCTCAATGTCAGCGCCTCGTTCTTCCAGCCACAGATGGAGCACAGTCGGCTGCCTGGATACCAGCGATCAGCGATGGTAAGCTGAGTACCGTAGCGCCGGGCCTTGTATTCCAACGGCGAGCGTAACATCCCAAAACCCACGTCAGAGATGGCGCGAGCGAGCTTCTCGTTCTCCAGCATCCCCTTGACGTTTAAATCCTCGATCACCAACGCTTGGTTTTCGCGGCAGAGTCGAGTCGTGAGCTTGTGGGTGAAATCCGCTCGGATATTGGCCATGCGGGCATAGAGCCTTGCCAATGTCGCAGCGGACTTCTGCCGGTTGTTCGATACCGGCAGGCGCGTTCCTTCAGGCAGGCGGGCATGGCGTTCAAATCCTGCTGCCTTCCTGGCGGCTTCCAGCTTGCGGCTGAGACGTCGGCTACGGATTTCCAGACGGCGCAGCGCTGCTTTGAGCGGCTTTGGCGCCTCGATGACTTCACCGCTGGAGATCGTTGCGGCAGCCTTGATGCCCAGGTCGATGCCGTTGACCTCGTGCGACGTGCGACGCCGATAAAATTGCGCATCAGGCACCTCGACCTGTATGGCCACAAACCAACGATCCGCGGTGCGAGAAACCGTTGCGCCCAAAATCCTGCCCGCGAAGCGCAGCTCCTCGGTCATGGCGACTTCACCGATCCTGGGCAGACGGATCGTCTTGCCTTCCAGGGTGAACTTGTCGTTGGCAACATAAAAGCTGTCGCGGCAACGCCCCTTTTTCTTGAGCCGTGGCTCGTGCGCTTCTTTGCCCTCCTTGAGGGTTGGCGAAGAACCGTTCCCAGGCTTTGGCGAGATTCCTGAACGGCTGGGCGTGGGCATCCCGGTGAATGTCTTGCAACCAAGGCCGACCGTTCTCATCGAGCCACTGCGGGTCGGTGTACTTGATGGCGTTGAACTGTTTTTTGAGCGCCATGGCGTTTGGCCTGCCGCCTGCTGCGTATTGCCTGTTCCACTCATTGAGCGCCCAGTTCCAAACACGCCGCGCCGTGCCGCAGGCGCGCTTGAAGTAGTCCACTTGCTCAGGAGTCGGACAAAGAGCGATCTTGTGGGTCAGTTGCATTGTTGGGCCTTTTTGACGTCATTCGCATCCTGTTTCAGCGCTTCATCCAACTTCTTTCGATAGTTCCTCAAACCGTACAGCCGAGACGAAAAACAGCGCACGATGGTCATTAAGTCTTGCACCATTTCCTGTTCGGGAGACAGCCGTTCCTGGTTGAGGACCAGCACTTCGCAGCCATGGGTTTGGGCGTAATGTTCGAACCACTCAAAGCCGAAACGGGTGAGGCGGTCCCGGTGAGCGAGGATCAGCATCCTGACTTCCCGTCGCCCGATCTCGTCCATAAGGGCCAGAAACCGCTTGCGCCTGAAGTCCAGCCCGCTGCCCACTTCCTCGATAAACCCGACCCCCGCCAATCCCTTCGCCACCACGAACTCTTCCAGCACTTTGCGCTGATTCGCCAGGTCCGGCTTCTGCGCCGCACTCGATACCCGACAGTAGGCGACAAGCTTTGTTGGCGCGTGGTTGGCCTGCCGCAAACCGATGAACTCACGGATCCGCGTCTCAGTGTAGAGGCGGCGGTTGCTGTCCGTTCGGGCCACCGGAATCAGCCTTCCTTCGCGTTCCCAACGCTGCAACGTCTTGACCGGGACACCAGGGAGTTTTGCCGCCTTGCCTGTGCTTATAGTGCTTTCTATGAGCATTATTATACACTATCGCGTACTATACGGCAAGCTAGAGTCCGGCTCCCCCACGCTTCGGGGCTGAAGTTTGGCGTCTGGGCTGAAGTTTGGCGTCTGGTAAGTGATCCGCCCAGAGCAATAAGGATACCGGCGGGAAGGTGCAGTTTCAGCGGCAGGGCTGGCCGTGCCGTCCAGACTGCCGTTGTCGGCGTCCGGGTTTGCAACCAGCCGGGGCGTCCGGCCGGGAACAAGCCGGTCGGGGAGGTACCTGAGCATTTGGCTAGGCTGCCTGATTCACCTGTGCCTGTGCGGCAGCCTGCCGGACAGCATCCACAGCGCGCTCGCCGGTAGCGAGCAGGCTTTTCGCAATTTCACCCATCCACGTGCCGCCCACCCGCACTTTCAGCCCCATCGTCGGAAGCTTCGTCAGATAGACCGCACGCCGCATCGCCGCGCCAAGTGTGCCGCCGATGCACATCCCAAAGGCATCCACACCAGCTTCTCCGATACCCAGGGTGAGCATTTCACCCAGCCCGATGTAGATGTAGGGCAGCTTCACCCAGCCTTCGATGTCGGCGCGAATGTTCCAGGCAGCGATTTCTGACTGCCGGACGGCAACCTGAGCCGTGGCCGGCAATCCCTGCCCATCGTCGGTCGGAAAATGCGTGGCATCCCCCAGTGCATAGACGCCCCGCTGGCCCGGAACTTCAAGCTGCTGGGTGACCCGAATCCGCCCGTGCGCATCCTTCTCAACGGGAAGGGCCGTCAGAAGCGGATGCATCTCGATGCCGCCAGTCCAGGTGACAGTGGCCGCCGCCACCTGCTTGAGCGTGCCCTGCTTGTCGCAGCGGATTTCGACGCCTTCCGGGGTGACTTTGGTCACGCCCCAGTCCAGAACCAAGTTGACCCGCCGCCGCCGCAGCGCGTCGAGGGCAATCGGCTCCAGACGGTGGGCCACACCCCGCAGAATCCGCTCGTTGCGGTCAATGAGGTGGATTTCCATTTCCTGGCGGTCGAGTCCGTACGCCCGGGACTGCGCATCAAGGTAATCGGCCAGCTTGCAGCTTACTTCGACGCCGCAGGTGCCAGCGCCAACCACCAGAAAGTTCAACAGCGCCTTGCGCACCTTGGGATCAGTGGTCTGCCTGGCGCGGTCGAGCGTGTGGGCCAGGTGCTTCTGATAGGCCTGGACGTGTGCCAGGTCATAGAACGGCTGCGAGTATTTGTCAGCGCCCGGCACCTGCCGGAAGTTGGGGCGTCCCCCCAGCGCCAGCACGAGATAGTCGTACCGGTGCGTCGTGTCGCCAACCTGTACCTGGCGTTTTTCAAGGTCAATCCGCTCAATGACGCCCTGCACGAACCGCACCGGCCGGTTGCCGAGGATGTCGCGGTACAAGGGGGCAATCTCCCACACCTCAACTTCGCCGGTGAGAATTTCGTAGGCCATCGGCGTAAACAGAAACCGGTCGTTGCGGTCAACGAGCGTAATGCGTACGGGGCGCGTCCAGGGATAGTTCGACAACTGGAAGGCGGTGTTGAGGCCGGCAAAGCCACCGCCCAGAACCAGAATGTCAACCGGCGATGAGGTTGTATGCGGGGCAGTCATCGGTGGTGAACGTCCGTGTCAGAGAAGTTGGCGGGAGGACAGACGCATCCTATCCCACACCGGCGTTACTTGAGAATGAAAAAACGACACGGGTGTGTCACCCGTACAACGTTGCTTCCTAGCCGGCTTCCGATTCGACCGTCCGTGTGATCTGGGTCATCAGCACGGCGTTGTCGAGAGTCTGCTGCCCGGAAAACGTGAACGTCACCCGTGGCGACTGCAAGAGGTATTCGAGCGCCACAGAGCCCGCGAGTACACTGTCGCCGTTGGCCGCTTCGATTTCCGCTGCCGTCAGGTTGCCCTGCTCGAACACAGCCCGCCCAACCTCGCCCTGGGGGAAAATAACCGTCAGCAGTCCGCTCAGCGCCTGGCTGCGAATGACGTGAAGCGCCTGCTCGAAGGAAAACTGCCCCAGGTGGTTGGGGTTGACTTCGAGGGCTTCATCCACGAGCGGGGAACGGCGATTGGTCAGCAGGCGGTTGACCCGATAGACCAGCTCATCGAGACTGAACGGCTTGCCCAGAAAATCATTGGCCCCGGCAGACAGCCCCTGAAGGCGGGTCTCGATGTCCTGGTAGGCGCTGAGGAAAAGGAACGGTATGGCGGCCGTCCGCGGGTCGCTGCGCACGAGGTTGCACAGCTCGATGCCATCCAGGTGCGGCATGCTGATGTCACAGACCACCAAACTCAAAGGTCGCCGCGCCAAGCTGCTCAAGGGCATCACGCCCGTCTGCGGCCAGTGCAACCTGATGACCCTGTTTCTGCAGGGCCTGTCCAATGGACTGACGAATCAATGGCTCGTCGTCAACCACCAGTATCCAGGCGGAAGTCAGGGAAGCGGTCTCAGCCGGTGACACATACGGCAGGGTCATAAAACGGCATCCTTGCTGCGTGTGATGTGCATTTTCTAATACATTCCGGCTTCTCCTGACCAGCCGGAAGCTTTTGCTTGACTTGCCTTGGCGTGGCGCGCACAGTGCGGGGTATCCAGGTTCCATCAGCCGGTCTCCCACCAGCTTCGGACGCCACATGCTCAAATGGTGTTGAACATGGGCAGCGCCTTACGAAAAGCCACCGTGCAGGGGCATTCGGCTTCCGCCCATCCCCTGCGAAGGTCTCCCCGGCGTCGGTCCGAACGCCGTTGCCCATGGTGCGTCCTGCTGTGCTTCTGGCTTTGTCTGTTGGGAGGGTGGGCGCAGCCGCAATCCCTTCCCCGTCCGGGAAAAATATCGTCGCCGCCAACCGCCGCAACGCCACTCAGCATAGCCCAGCCGGCGCTGCAAACCTACACCGACCAGCAGGGGCTGCCCCAGAACTCCATCCGGGCGTTGGTGCGTGACCAGCAGGGCCGACTCTGGGCGGCGACACAGGACGGCGCGGCCTATTTCGACGGCCGCCTCTGGACGCCGGTTGCTGTGCCACGCGCCTTGGGTTCCAACTTCGTGACGGCGCTGGCCGTGACCGGGGAAAGCGTCTGGTTGGGCACGCCCAACGGACTCTGTCGCTACGATGCGCTGGCGCATCCGTCCCAGCCATGGCGGACATTTTCTCTCGGCAGTGAACGTGCCAACAACATCACTGCGCTGCTGGCCATACCGGACGACAGGGCAGGAGGGCTGTGGATTGGCACGCATGACGGCCTGTTTCGCTTCCGGGATGAGCGGTGGGAGCGCCCGCCAGCGGCCCTGCCGCTCCAGGGCTGTGTGGTGCAGTGCTTGAGCGTAACCGACAAACCTGTGCCCTGCCTGTGGGTGGGGACGCAGGACCGCGGTCTCTGGCGGCAGGTGCTGGGCACAGAGCAGTGGGAACCATTGACAACCGCGGATGGCCTGCCGGCGAACAACATCACCTGCCTGTCCCGACGGCTGGCACCCGACAGCGTTTGGGTTGGCACCGTACGCGGCGCGGCGCTGGTGGTCGGCCGGCAGGTGCAGGCGTTGTCAGGAGTACCGGCGGAACTTGCGACGCTGTCCATTAACGCCATGCTGGAAGTCGAGGGCCCGGATGGCAGCCCCCTTGTGTGGATCGGCACGAATCAGGGACTGTACGCCCAAGCCGGCGGCCAGTGGCGGCGCTACGCAACAGCCCAGGGGCTGTCGAGTGACCTCGTGCGTTCCCTGTTCATCAGTCAACCCCGCAGTGGCGGGATTTGGATCGGACAGGGCGGCGGCGGTGGCGTGACCTACCTGCACCACGGTGCCTGGTGGTCGCTGTCAAAGGCGCAGGGGTTGCCTTCCAACATGGCCTGGTGTGCCGAAGTCTGGGACGCCGCCGATGGTACGGAAATTCTCTGGGCCGGAACGCTGGCCGGATTGGCCAAGTGGGAGCGTGGCACATGGGCAACCATTGGCCCTGAACAGGGCTTCCCGGCCGACAACGTCCGCACGCTGCTGACAACCGGGCAGCCGGGCCGGCGGGTGCTGTGGATTGGCACGGCCACGGCCGGTTTGTGGCAACTTGCAGAGAACAGACGCCCCTTGCGCGCTTCGCGTGTTGAATTCGTCCCGGCGGATGCCCACATTCATGTCCTGTGTCCGTCACGCGCTGCAACGACACCGGCGCGGCTGTATGTGGGAACCAACCGGGGGTTGCTGGCCCTGCGCCCCGATACGGGCGAAAGCGAGTCGTTGGGTCTCGAAAATGAAGCCGTGTACACGGTGGCAGAAGTGTCCGGCCCGGATGGGGAAGTGCAGCTCTGGGCCGGCCTTGACCAGGGCATTGCCTGCCGGACGGCGGCCGGGTGGAAGCGTTTTGAGCTTGGGCTGAGTGGGCAGCCGATGGTCAATGCCCTGCACGTGACCCGCGACGCCACCGGTCACACCCGGCTGTGGTGTGGTTTGCAGGGTGGGGGTCTGGTGTGTCTCGAACCGGGCGACCCCCCGCGCATCCTTGAACATCTCAACACCCGGACCACGCCGGCACTGCCCAACGATGTGGTGTATCACCTGTTCGAGGATGATCACCGCCGGTTGTGGGCGACGACCAACCGGGGGGTTGTGTGTCTGGCGCTGGACAGGGCGCAGGAAGGTCAGGAGCGTGTGCTGAAAACCTTTACCGTGGAAGACGGTCTGCCCAGCAATGAATGCAACTTCGGGCGCGCCGGCTGTGATCGCCGGGGCCGGGCCTGGGTGGGGACGGTGCGTGGCCTGGCTGTCCTCGACACACATATCTTTCCTGCCGAAGAGACACCGGGAAAACTGCTGGTGCACATCGCCACTGCGGAGGATACTCTGCTATCCCCGTCACCCGGGCTGGCTTTCCCGCATACGCTGCGCGACCTTTCGTTTCACTTTGTCCTGCCCGTGCTGCGGCGTGGGCAGGAGGTGATGTACCGCACGCAGCTTGCCCCTTACGATGCCGAACCGACCCCCTGGACAGGACGCACCCGGCGCGACTGCTCAAATCTGCCGCCGGGGAACTACACGCTCACGGTCTGGGCGCGGGATGCCACGGGGCAGATGGTCAGGCCCGTCACCCTGTCGTTTTCCATTCAGGCGGCACCGTGGCGGCAACCCTGGGCCTACGTGCTCTATGCCTTGGCGCTGTTTGGCTTTGGCTATGCCCTGTATGACCTGCGGGTACGCCAAATCCGACGCCATCAGGAACTGCGCATTGCGGCGCTGCGGCAGTTGCTCGACAGCACGCGCGTCATCAACTCGACTCTGGATGTGGGGGAAGTCCTGCGCAAGATTGCCTCGGAGAGCGCGCTGCTGGTACGGGGTGAGCCGGGCGGGATTGGCCTAATGGAGGGCGATACGCTGGTCTTTCGCCACGTCTGGAATGGAAAAGCCTGGGAAGATTGTGAAGTCCCCTTTCCGCTGGGCAAGGGGGTTGCCGGGAGTGTGGCGGCGACAGGGAAGCCACGGATTGTCAATGATGTCCGCACCTGCCCTGACCTGGCGCATCCTGACCTCATTGAGGTGTATGGGGTGCACGGCATCATGGACGTGCCTATCCGCAATCGCAGCGGCGCGACGATTGGCGTCCTTGACATTCGGCGTCCACTTGGACGGGAGCCTTTCACTGAGCAGGACTGCGACCTCATCGAAGGGCTGACCCATCAGGCGGCCGTAGCTATCGAGAATGCCACCATCAACCGCCAGCTCCGGGAAGCAGCTGAGCGGGCCGAGCGTCTCTACCGCCGTGAACAGGAAGTCGTGGCGCGGATGCAGGAACTCGATGTCATGAAAAACAACTTCCTGGCCGTGACCTCGCACGAGATGCGCACCCCGCTGACGGTCATCAAGGGCTTTCTCGAAGCCATGGCATTTGGCGCGTTTGACCCGCCTACTGAACGCCAGCAGATGGCTCTCGCCACCTGCCTGAAGACCACCGACCGGCTGGCGCGGATTGTCGAGGACATCTTCGAGGTGCTCAAGATTCAGGAAGGCTACATTGGTCTCCAGCGCGAGCCTGTCGTCGTCGAGTCGTTGCTGCGTGAGATTCTGCAGGAGGTCAGCGTCTTTACGTCCAGGCGCCGGCAGCAGGTGCTGTTCGTCGCCAGTGGCAACACCCAGATTGAAGGCGATGCCCACAAACTCAACCTGTCGTTTCTCAACGTCATTCAAAACGCCATCAAGTTCACCCCGGATGGCGGCGAGATTGCTGTAACCGTGACGGGCGGGGAAACATTCGTCACCGTTGAAATTGCCGACAACGGAATCGGCATTGATGCCGCCGATTTGCCTCACATCTTTGAGCGGTTCTACACCGGCCGGGATACCTCACGGCATTCGTCCGGGCGGTTTGAGTTCAACACGCGCGGCACAGGTCTCGGCCTCACTATTGCCAAAAGCTACATTGACGCGCATGGCGGTTGTATTGAAGCCACGTCGGAGGGGCCGGGCCGGGGCAGTCGCTTCACCATCACGCTGCCGCGCGTCCAGCCCCAGGAGGCTGAATCGCGCATCACGATGGCGATTGCCAGGATTGAATGAACGCCGGCAGCGCCGCCGGGAGGCAGCGCCTGTCCGGCAGAACCTGCCCGTAAAAGGTTTCCACCTCATGTGCGGACGCTACACGCTGACCACACCCCAGGAAGCTTTGATGACGCGCTTTGGTCTGACGACCGCCCAAGTTGCGCTGCGCCTGCGCTACAACATTGCGCCGACGCAGCCAGTGGCCGTCGTGTTTGACGACGCGCCAACCACGCTCTCCAGCGCGCGCTGGGGGTTGCTCCCGGCCTGGCAAAAGGACACTTCCGGGCCGCCGCTCATCAATGCCCGCGCCGAGACCCTGCGCACAAAACCTTCCTTCCGGGAAAGTTTCCGGCGGCGGCGCTGCTGGGTGCTCTGTGACGGTTTCTACGAATGGCGCAAGAACCAGGACGGCACACGGACACCGTTCCGGGCCGTCCTCAAGGACGGCGAGCCCTTTGCGCTGGCCGGCCTGTGGGATGAGCGTCCAGCCCCTGACGGCGGTGTGCTGCGTTCCTGCACGGTGGTGACGACGCAGGCCAACCCTCTGCTGGCAGCCGTCCACGAGCGCATGCCGGTCATCCTGTTGCCGGAAGAGGAGAGAATCTGGTTGGAAGCCAACGACCTCGACCGCCTCGAACGGCTGCTGCGCCCCTATCCGGCTGAAGCCATGCGGCTCTATCCGGTATCGCGCGCGGTCAATGTCGTGACCAACGATGACGCATCGCTGATTGCGCCGGTGATGCCGGAACCGCATCAGACCGGGCTGTTCTGAATGTAACCAGTGAGTGAACCGCGGCTGCCGGCTTCGGGTGGATGAGTTCTTTCAGGTAAGGCGAAGGCGGTTGACGCGCGCAAAGTGACCCGCCACGATAGTTGCCATCTGCCTGCGTCGGGCCGGCCCATTCCGGGTCGTGTCTGCCGGATGCGTCAATCCCTCTGAAAAGGTGTGTGTCATGGTGCTTCCTGCTGCTGCCACGTATTCGATTGCTTCCATCCTCGACCATCATGCCGTACATCGTCCTGACCGGCTGGCCGTCATCGCCGGGCCGGCCCGTTTGACCTATGCCCAACTTGCGGCGGCGGCCAATCAGATTGCCAATGGCCTGCGGGCGCGGGGCATCCAGCCCGGCGACCACGTGGCGCTGTCCTGTCCGAACATAGCCTACTTTCCCATGGCTTTTTTCGGCATTCTCAAGGCCGGCGCGGTGGTTGTGCCGCTCAACGTCCTGCTCAAGCCGCGTGAGATTGCCTATCACCTCAACGACTGTGACGCCAAAGCCCTGCTCTGCTTTGAGGGTCTCCCGGAACTGCCCATGGCGCAGATGGCGCAGGCGGCGCTTCAGGAGGCGCAGCTTTGCCAGACATTCGTGGTGATGCCGGCCAATCCCGAATCTCCACCTGCGCTCCCAGGCGCGATCACGCTGGCAGAGCTGATGGCTGGTCAGCCGCCGACCTGTGAGCGTCCGCCGGTCAGCCCGTTCGATACGGCGCTGATGCTCTACACCTCGGGCACGACCGGACAGCCCAAGGGGGCGGAACTCACGCACTGGCAACTCATTCTGAACTTCGTTCACCTGCGCGAACTGCTGCTGCCGACCGTGGATGTCCGAATCGAAGCCGACTTCAAGGTGCTTTCCACGGCCCCGCTCTTTCACGCCACAGCCCTCATTGCGCAGTTTGGTGTGGTGATGTATGCCGGCGGCACGTCGGTTCTGCTGCCGCGCTTTGATCCCAAACAAACCATTGAGACCATGATCGCCGAGCGCATCAATTCCTGGGCGGCTGTGCCGACGATGTACTGGGCGCTGCTCAACTACGCCAACGAGCACAACATTGATGTTTCACCCATTGCCGAGACGCTCAAAGTTGCCAACGTCGGGGCGGCTCCGATGCCAGTCGAGCTGATGCGCGCCTTTGGGGAGAAGTTCAAGACCCTTGTGCTGGAAGGCTATGGAATGTCCGAAACCGGCGTGCTTTCCTACAACCAACTCACCAAGCCGGCGAAACCGGGGACGGTCGGGCAACCGCTGATGGGGATTGAAATCCGGGTTCACGACGAAAACGACCAACCCGTGCCGACCGGCACGGTGGGCGAAATCGTCGTGCGCGGCCACTGCGTGATGAAAGGCTACTACAAGCGGCCCGAAGCCACAGCGGAAGCCATGCGCAACGGCTGGTTTCACACTGGCGACCTGGGCTTCATAGATGAAGATGGCTACATCACCATCGTTGACCGCAAGAAAGACCTCATCATCCGTGGCGGCTACAACGTCTATCCCCGCGAAATCGAGGAAGTGATGATGACGCACCCGGCCGTTTCGCTGGTGACGGTCATTGGCGTTCCCGATGAGCGGCTGGGCGAGGAAGTCAAAGCCTATGTTGTCCGCAAGCCGGGCGCCACGATCACAGAAGACGAACTCCGCGACTGGTGCAAAGAACAGATGGCCGCGTATAAATACCCGCGCCTGATTGAGTTTCGCACGGAGTTGCCGATTGGTCCGACGGGCAAGGTGCTCAAACGGGCGCTGCGCGAGGGGCTGGCGCAGGGGTCGGCCGGTGCCTGAAGATGTGAGCGCCTGACGGCGTAGCGCACTGACACGGTTGAGACGGGTGAGAGGACGATGCCTTCCGGCCGAACGCATGATCTGGTGACGTACGTCCTGGCCATACCCACGGCCGTCGGGTTGTTCTTTCTAACGCGCCACGTGGGGCTGACGGTGCTGGGGACAGCGACGATGCTCTTCGGCGGACTGATGTTCGGCCCCGACCTCGACACGCACAGCAAGCAGTACACGCGCTGGGGCATCCTGCGCTGGTTATGGTATCCCTACAAAAAGCTCTTTCCGCACCGGTCACACTGGACACACGGCCTGCTGTGGAGCACCTGGCTGCGGGTGGGCTACTTCACGCTGGTGATGACCCTGGCGCTGGCCGCTGTGCTCTACGTGCGGGCGGTCTGGATTGACGGACTGCCGGCCGATGGCGATCAAGCCGTACGGACCCTGCAAACAGCCGGGCATCACATGTCGCGTCTGTTCCGCGCCGTGGACGGCAAGGTGTGGCTGGTGGCTTTCATCGGCTTGTGGTGGGGCGCGGCCACACATACGCTGACCGATGTGATCGGGAGCACGCTCAAGAGCATGTTCAAGACGTTTTAGCCTGGGGCACATCCGGTCAGCGTGAGTCTGGCCGGTCAGCGTGAGTCTGGAAGGAGAGCGTGAGCCGGCGGCGGGGGCTGCCGGCAGCCGACACTATGCTGCGGAAATGGTTGATTGGAATGGTGATGGGGTGGTGCCTGTGTGGTGGCACCCTGTTGGCCCAGTCGCCGATGGCCACGGGAAAGCTGGAAGGGCGCGTCGTGGCGCGTGAAAACAAACAGCCGCTGGCCGGCGCCAAAGTGACCCTGACCCGCTCGGTGACAAAGGAAACCTATACCGGGGAGACCGGCGCCAAAGGGGAGTTTCACCTGGACGGCCTGCCGCCGGGCAACTACGTGGTCGAAGTCGAAGCCGAAGGCCGGTCGGCGGCGCGGCTGAATATCCTGCAGACCGTTGAGGGCGGAAAGACGACGGTCATCAAGCGTCCCTTCGAGCTGGAAGCCGAGCGCACCTATTCGGTGATTCGCGGCGCAGTGTTCAACGAGCACGGTCTGACGATGCCCAACGTGACCGTCGTTGCCGAGCGGGTGTCGGCGGCGGATGCCAGTCTCAAGCCGGGCAAGGTTGGAACCACCACGACCAACGGCGCCGGTGAGTTTGCCTTCCGGTTTCCCGGTGGGGAAGCGGTGTACCGTATCACGGCGACAGCCAGGGGCTACCGCCCACAGACCAAGGAACTGGATGTGCAGAAGCGGGAAGCACGCAACATGGCCTTTCAGCTCGAACCGGAGAAGCGCCGGCCATGACCGATCTCCTGCCTTTTGCTGAAGCCGTCGCCCGTGAGGCCGGGGCGTTGCTGCGTGAGCGGTTTGGCGCGCCCCTCGATGTGCGCCACAAAGGGCGGATTGACCTCGTCACCGAAGTGGATGTGCTGGCCGAGCAGTGCATCCGCCGTCGCATTCAGGCGCGCTTTCCAGACCATGCCATTCTGGCGGAGGAAAGTGGATTGACGGAAACTGCGTCAGCCTTCCGGTGGATTGTGGACCCGTTGGACGGCACGACCAACTATGCCCACGGGTATCCGTTTTTCAGCGTCGCCATTGCTGTCGAGTGGCAGAGGGAAATCATCGTCGGTGTGGTGTATGACCCGCTCCGCGATGAGCTGTTTTCGGCTGCCAAGGGGCAGGGCGCCCAGTGCAATGGCCGTCCGCTGCACGTTTCAGACGTAACAAGTCTGGAACAGGCATTGCTTGTCACTGGATTTCCCTATAATGTCAAAGCGTCGCCACAAAAAAACCTGGATCACTTCAGTGCTTTTCTTGACGTTGCGCAGGCTATCCGGCGCGACGGATCGGCGGCACTCGATCTGGCGTATGTGGCGGCCGGGCGTTTCGATGGCTTCTGGGAGCTGAACCTTGCGCCGTGGGATATGGCCGCCGGCAGTTTGCTCGTTACCGAAGCTGGAGGGCAGGTCACGGCTTTCAGCGGGCAGGCGTTCAGTCCGTATGTGCCTGAGATTGTGGCCAGCAATGGGCATCTCCACGCGGCCATGTGTCAGGTGCTCATGAAATCAACTCCGCAGTAAGCGATGGAGGGCGGCCGGGCTGTTCAGCCCGGTCTGGCAAGCGAGGCATCAATGTCAGAGAGTTCGGAAGTGCCAACCATCAAAACGGCTCGGCTCGATGTGGAGTCCCTGGGGTGGCTCGCCTCGTCGGATGAACAGTTCGCCACGCTGCTCGTGTTGGAGGGTGCTGCCGTCAAGCAAACCTATATCCTCGACAAACCGACGACAGTTATTGGGCGTTCCCCGCTGGTGACAGTATCGCTTGTCAATGACGCCGTGGCTTCCCGTGAGCATGCCAAAGTGATGCTCGACCTCGAAGCCGCTGGTGAGTCTGACCGGCGGCGCTACTTCCTCATTGATCTGGGCAGCACAAACGGTACGTTTCTCAACGGACGGCGGCTCGCTCCCCAGGAACGCTGCCTGTTGTCGGATGGCGACCGTTTTACGATTGGCTCCCACACCTTTGTCTTTGTGCTTCCGCTGCGCAGCGGATCGAAGTTTCTGACCGGGGACCTGAGCCGGATTTCCGTTTTTGATGTCATCCAGGTGGTGGAAGCCAACCGGTTGACGGCTGCCTTCACCGTACGCGCCACCCATGGGCAAAGCGGCTGGCTCGGCTTCAATGAAGGTCTCATCGTCACCTGCGAGGTGGGTCACTTGCGCGGACTGGAAGCCTTCCGCAAGTTCGTGAGCTTCACCGAGGGATTTTTCGAGGTCGAACGTTCGACCAAGCCCTTTCCGGTTACGATCACGGCCGGAAGTAACACCAGCCTGACGCTCGACATTCTGCGTGAACTCGACGAAGCCAACGCCGGGCTGTCCGGAAACACTGAATCTTCCTGAGTCCGTGCGCGCTCTCTGGTTGGTATTGCCGCTTTCGCGCATTCACTTTTTGCCACAAAGGTGTAGTCAGCCCACCGGGGAGTGAAGGGTGATCCGGCGGTTTCCGTCCTGCAGTTCATCGAGATAAACCCGCCACGTCCGGTCCTCGCCGGCAGCAAGCGTGGGCAACACCGGGCCGAGCCGTTCCGGCCACTCGATGGCCACGATGCCGGGTTGCCCCAACAGCTCCGCCAGGGCGATGGCCTCGGCCGCACCGGGGCCAGTCGGCAGGCGGTACAGGTCCACGTGCCAGAGCGTGCCGCCCGGAAAGGCATGCGCCTGAACGAGGGCAAAGGTCGGGCTGGTGACTTCCGCCGGGTCGAGACCGAGCGCTGCGGCCAGACCTTTCACAAACTGCGTTTTTCCGCTGCCGAGTTCCCCGCTCAGTAACACCACCCGCCCCGTGGGTTCAGGCCACGCCGCCAGACGCTCGCCCAGGCTGTAGCCCACAGCGAACGTCTCATCCGGACTGTGGCTCAGGTAGATTTGTTCGTTCACCGGGCTGACCGCAGAAAGGAGAAACGGGGCAGGTGGTTTTGCCTGCCCCGTCGTTGAGGGTTGTGAGGTTCAGGGCCTCCCGTTATTCGGGGCGTTGGGCCCCTTCTGGGACGACCGTCACCACGACGCGGCGGTTGTTGCCACCCGGGGCCTCGGCGGCCCGCTGGTCATCGAAGATGCGCAGCTCAATGCGGTTCGGGTCAACGCCCTTGCCCACCAGGTAGGCCCGGACATTGTCGGCCCGCTTCCGCGCCGTGCCGCGCTTCTCGCCCTTGTCGGAATGGCCGTCCACGATGACCTGCGCCGTCGGGTCGCTCTGGATGCGGGTCACCACTTGGTCAAGCAACGCCTTGCACTGGTTGTCCACTCGCGCCACGTTGCGGCGGAACGGCGGGTTGGCCAGTGTGCCGTCGCAGGCGACAGTGTATGCCTGCGGCGGTGGTGGCGGCGACAGGATTTCAATCGCCGTCGAGGCCTCGCCCGTGCACTTGCCATCGTCCACCGTCACAGTCACGATGACGCGCCCGGCCGAAAGCCCGGTCGTGTCGAGTGTGACATTGGCGCCACTACCCTGGATGCGCCCGGCCGAGGTCGTCCAGCGGTAGGTCAGCGGATCGTCATCGGCGTCACGTCCCACGGCCGAGAGGCTGATGGGGGCGTCGGAGCCTTCCTTGACCTGCGTGGGTGAAGCCGTCACCGTCACCGTCGGGCAGGTGTTCTTCTCGATGGTGAGTTCAAGCGAGGCCGTTGCTGTAGCACAGCAGAGGTCTGAAACCGTGACCGTCACCGTGGTTGTACCGGCGCGGTCCGTGGGCGGAACATAGGTCACATTCGGCCCGGTGCCTTCAATCCGTCCGACGCTGGCCGTCCAGTTGTAGGTCAGGTTCGTGTCATACGGATCGGGGTCGCTGGCCACGGCCGTCAGGCGCGCCCGTTCGGTGGTCTTGAGGCGCGTCCGGTCAGAGGACAGTGTAACCGTTGGCGGCCGGTTGTTGGCGCAAGGGTCGGGTGCTTCGACCGTCTGCACCCGCCGCCGGTAGCCAATGACCGCGTTCACGACGAAACCGTTGACATCACCCCGGTTCGAGCCGCGTTCCGAGTTGGCATTGTTCAGCAGCCGCCGGTAGCCGCCGCCGAAGCTGAAGTGAACCGACTTGTCATTGCCGGTTGGCGTGAAGCGGGCGCCAACGGTCAGGTCGAGTGGATTGACCGGGTTGAGATTCGGCGTGCCACTCCCGTAGTAGATGTTGGAGGTGATTTCACCGATGGCCTGGAAGTATTTGTTGACGGCCACATCCACCGCGCCGGAGGCGATGAAGATGTTGCGCCGGTCAAGGTAGCGGATGTTGTTGGCGGATGGATCACCAGCTTTGACCGCACCAAGGTTGCCGGTAAAGGTGAAACGCCCGGCACGCACGGCCGGGACGAGGATCACACCGTAGTCCACCGCGCCCGGTCCGCCACCACGCACCACGCCGTTGCCCGTGCCACGAAAGATGCCGTTGGCAAAAGAGGTCGGGATGTTCACGAAGCCGACAATCGCCAACCCAAGTGGATTTTCTGGATTGGTGAAACGAAACTTGGCGCCGAGTGTTGTGTTACCGCTGGTGTATTCACTGCTGGCCAGGAAGGGAAAGTCATTCAGGTAGCCAGGCAGATTGCCAATCAGTCGCTGGTTGAGACCTGTGCCGACAATGCGCGTTCCGCTTTGCACCAGCCCCGGCAGCACCCCGCCAACGGCGGCGCCGGCGTTGGAGATGTTGGTTGTGCTTGGCCCGATGAGGCCGACGAAAGGCGCGCCAGCTGAAGAGCCGGGTCCCAGGGGCACCGGCCCGGCCAGCGTTCCCGGAAAGCGTACATTTGGCAGGAAGAACCCGCTGATCTCGCGGCGCTGGTCAGCGACAAGCTGCTGCCGGAAGACCGAAGCGGCAAAGAATTCCAACCGATCTGTGAGGCCGACAGCACCGCTCACAATTTGTTGACTGATGTCCACGTTGCCCGGTTCACGGTCGAAGTTGTTGTAGTAGGCCGCGATATTAAACTCGCCCCGCTTCAGCGTTGAGGCATCATAGACCGTAAACAGACCGGTGCCGCCGGTGACGGTCGGGTTGAGCGGGCGGTCCTGCTCGCGCGCCGATTGCGCCATGACCGTCGCACTGCCCAAAAACATGCAGGCGAACAGCGCAAGCCAAGTACGGTGTCTCATCCTTATATCTCCTCCTGGTCACATGACCAGTTGATGTTGTTCCAACCTTGTCACGTTCGCACGATACAAAAAAGCAAAAAAGACCTTCATCATTTTCAGGCCCATCAACCAGTGGGCTGCCTCGTGCAACGCTTTTGGTGACAAAACTTGGGCGAAGCTAACACAGCCAACTCCCGGAAACCAAGTTTTATCGCTTCCGGGTCTCGGGCACTTCAGGCAGGACCGCCCTGGAGTCGCTTTCCAGAAGGCGCAAAAGCTCCCGGAGTCGTGCGGGTATCAGGCGTAGATGCCCCGCATCTTGGTTTCGTAGGCTACACGGTCAATGGCCAGCATGTACGCCGCCGTGCGCATGTTCACCTTATGCTTTTCGGCATAGCTGAGGACATCGTTGAAGCTGGACACCATCGTGTCCTGCAGGCGCTCGTTGACAAAGTCTTCCTTCCAGAAGAAGCCCATGCGGTTCTGCACCCACTCGAAGTAGGAAACCGTCACGCCGCCGGCGTTGGCGAGGATGTCCGGGATGACGAAAACGCCCTTTCTTTCAAGCACTTCGTCGGCGGCTGCCGTCGTCGGCCCGTTGGCCCCTTCGCACAGGATGCGGCACTTGATCCGTTCGACATTCTGGGTCGTGATCTGGTTTTCCGTCGCCGCCGGCAGGAGTACTTCGCAGTCGAGTTCGAGCAACTCCGCATTGGTGATGAGTTCGCCGCCCTCAAAACCCTCGAAGGTCTTGTGTTTGCGCAGGTGAGCAAGCGCCGCCGGAATGTCCAGCCCGTTCGGGTTGTAGAGTCCGTGGCGAATTTCCGAGATGCCGATGACCTTGAACCCGGCCTCGTGCAACAGGGTGGCGCCGATGCCGCCGACATTGCCTGCGCCCTGGACGACGATCCGGGTTTCCTCCGGCTTGAGGTCAAATTTCTTGCAGGCTTCCTGGATGACGAACAGCAGTCCCCGTCCGGTGGCTTCCCGCCGGCCCCGCGAGCCGCCGAGTTCAACGGGCTTGCCGGTGACGACGGCATTGACGGTGTGGCGGGCATGCATCGAGTAGGTGTCCATCACCCACGCCATGACCTGCTCGTTGGTGTTCATGTCCGGCGCCGGAACGTCCCGTTCGGGTCCAATGATGTCAAGAATTTCAGCCGTGTAGCGCCGGGTAAGGCGTTCGAGTTCCGTCAGGGACATCTTGTGCGGGTCACACACAATGCCCCCCTTGCCGCCGCCGTAGGGAATGTTGACCACAGCGCACTTCCAGGTCATCCAGGCTGCCAGGGCGCGGACCTCATCCAGCGTCACGTCGGGCGCATAGCGGATGCCGCCTTTGGCCGGCCCACGGGCAAAGTTGTGTTGGACGCGATAGCCCACAAAGACTTCATAGTGACCGTCATCCATCATGGTCGGGATGTACACGGTCATTTCGCGTGTGGGGCAGCGCAGGATGCGATAGATGTTCGGGTCAAGGTCGAGCAGTTTTGCCGCATTGTCGAAGCGCGACATCATGGACTCGAACGGGTTGTCTTCCTTGAAATTACGGGCGTCATCAACAAAAGCGTTTGGCATGGGACGTTCCTCACGAAATGATGGCGGTCAGAGTGTCCTCGAAAGTGCGGACGGCGATTCGGTATGACGTTCGGTATGACAGGCCGCGGCATGGCTGGCCGCAGCAGGGTTGAGCGAGCCGCTGCGAAAGCCTTCAAGGTCGAGGGTGATGAAGCGAAAGCCAAGGGGTTTGAGCGCCGCCACCAGCCGGGCAGCCATCGCTGGATTGAGCGCACGGGACAGCTCGGCAGCACCCACTTCAATCCGGGCCACATCCGCGTGGTGACGGAGGCGCACCTCACGAAACCCCAGTGCGCGCAACGCCTGCTCGCCGCGCTCGATGGCCGTGAGCTTGCCAATGGTCACCGGCTGCCCATGCGGAATCCGCGACGCCAGACAGGGTGAAGCCGGCTTGTCGGCCATGGGTAACTCCCAGTGCTGCGCGCGCTCCCGAATGTCCGTCTTGGTGAACCCAAACTGCGCCAGCGGACTGCTGACGGACTGTTCGGCCGCCGCGCGCTGTCCGGGACGGAAGTCGTTCATATCATCAGCGTTGGTGCCATCGCAGACCACACCGATGCCTTCCTGCCGGGCCAGAGACCAGAGCTGGCCGAAGAGTTCCTGCTTGCAGAAGTAGCAGCGTTCAACCGGGTTGGCGCGGTAGGCCGGATGGTCGAGTTCGTGGGTTTCCACAAACACATGACGCATTCCATAGCGCGTCACGAATTGCGTTATGGCTTCCCGTTCCAGGCGGGCCAGACTGGGGCTGTCGCCCGTGACCATGAGGGCTTGCGTGCCTAATTCCTGATGGGCCAGGAAGGCCAGATAACCGCTGTCCACACCACCCGAAAGCGCCACAATGAGGCGTTGCGCCTGGCGCAACCACACCCGGAGAGCCTGTTCTTTGTCGGCGGCAGCGTGACCGGCTAAGGAGGGGGATGAAGCAGCGTCCACGGAAGCATAGCCCCGTTGGTCGAAAGATGCGCGAAGCGTGCGAAATCATACGCCCGCCATCTGCGCAAGTTCAAGCCCTCGCCTGCGATGCAGAAAAGTCAACAACCGGGCATATCCTCAAAGCCACCGGGACAACACATCCACCAGCCGGGCAGCTCCCACCCGGACGTCGCCCCGCGCCACAGAGGCGCGGGTATGCCGACGCATGGCCTCGACAGCCTGCGGGTGATCGAGACAAAAGGCCAGCGCCCGGTGGATGTCTTTCGGGTGCGGCTCAACGAACAGGCCGTTGACGCCAGCCTCGACATAATAACGCGCTGCTTCGACGCCGCGCGTGGTGATGACCGGCATCCCCGCGCCCAACGCTTCCGGGATCACCAGTCCCCAACCCGCATGAAAACTCGGCAGTACCAGCACGTCCGAAGCGGCAAACGGCCGCAGACGGTCGTTCCAGGTCGCAAACTCCCGGTCGAAGCTCACCGCCTGCGCCAGCGCCGGGCAACGCGCCATGGCCTGCCGAATCCAGCGTTCTTCGTCTCCAGTGCCTGAAACACACCAGTGAAAGCGGCCGGGATGCGTCTGCGCCAACTTTTCAAAGGCCGCCGCCAGACCACGGATGCCATGCTGCGCTGCCAGCCGGCCGGAAAAGAGAAAGTGGAGAGTGTCCCGCGCCGGCCGGTCGGGAATGGCGAGCACCGGGCGTAAATCCTGATAGTACGGGAAAAACACGGCTGCTTCGGGGTCGCGCAACAGACGCCGGTAAAACTGTACGGCGCGGTCGCCAACAGCCAGAACAAAGGTCGGAGGCATCCGCCGCCAGAGTTGGGCGTAGTAGGCCCGGCGCGCCAGATGCTTGAGCCGGCCATCGCGCATGGGCTGTTCGGCAAAGACGCCAAAAACCGCACCGGTACGCCGGCAGTAGGCAAAGGTGGCTTCGTACGCCGGCCCCCGCCCGTAACCGCAAATCACAACTTGCGGACGGTAGCGGTCAAACCAGTCCCGCAGGAAGTCCGTCACCGGCACGTCGGCCGGGCGGCGATGCGTATCCGGGCGCTCGGCCGCTGTGTTCCAGTGCGCCCCGTGGTTGGCAAACTGGGAGGTTTCGAGATAGGCGGCGTGGAACGCCACCTGTCCCAGGTCATTGACGGCCGCCGTCAGCTCGGTCATGAACGGCGACACATAGCTGGTGACAAAAAGAACAACCGGCGGCTGGCGCATCATTCCGTGACCGTCTGAAAGCCGGCCAGGGTGGCGGCAATTTCAGCATCGAGCACCGCTTCTTCGGGCGGCGACCATCCCAGCCGGCGCAGGGTGGTGGTGTCCACATGAAACGGAACCCGGAAGGCATCCGTCCGGTTGCCCGTGGTCAGTGCCACTTCCCATTGGTACTGCCGGGCGGCAACCTGTTGGATGCGTTCGGCCAGCGTCCGCAGCGTCATGGCCTGGCCGGCCGCCAGATGACACTGCCGGGGCCAGGAAGGGGCATCGAGCAGGCAGTGAATGGCAGCCAGCGCCGCCGGGATCGGCAAGAAGTCCCGGTAGGCCAAACCATCGGTCAGCAGCGTCAGGGCGCGTTGGGTGACAACCTGCCGGCAAAGGTCAAGAAAGATGAGCCGCTGCTGCGGTCCCAGGTCCATGTGCGCCGGCCGCCCCACGAGATTCGTCGGACGCACAACCAGCACGGAAGGTAGGGCTGCCTCGGCCAGACGGGCCTCGCAGGCGGCATGAACAAGGCCATACGGATGCGTCGGCGTCGGCGGGTCGTCCTCCCCGTACCAGGTGCGCGGCGTTTCAGGCGACGGCGCGCCATAGACGTGGAAGGTCGAAAAATGTATCAGCCGACGCGCGCGCCCGGTGGTGACGAGGTGCAGTGCCTGTTCCACCGTGGTCAAGGCCTGCTGCCGGGCGGTTTCCGGCTGTGCGGCAGCTTCGGCTGCGCCCGGTGTCGCCAGATTGAACACGGCGGCATAGTCGGTTTCCGCCGGCAGCCGGGACGTTTCGGCCGCGTCATAGAACTGCCAGGTGATGCGTCCGACCTGGCGCGCCAGCCACCGGTCACGCGCGGGGGAGCGGCGGCGGCCGGTGATGACAACCCGCCCGCGTTGGGCAAGGTCTTCCGCCAGCCGCGCGCCAAAGTAGCCGGCTCCGCCAATGAGGAGATACACCGGTTCAGCCATGCCTGGACATGTGCCGGAACTCATCCGTGGCGGATGTCCCAGCGGTAGGGAATGCGGTCGGTGAACGGGTCCATCCGTTCGATTTCCTCCGGGTCATGGGGCAGGGTGGCACAGTTGGCCACGATGGCCGTTTCCGTGCCAATGCCTTTGAAGCCGTTCCAAATCCGGGGCGGGATGGTCACGAGGGCGTAGTTGCCGTCCCCGATGAACAGCTCCATGAGTTCGCCACGGGTCGGCGAGTGCTCCCGGTCGTCGTAGAGCACGAGCTTGATGCGCCCGACGATGACGGCGTAGTTGAGCGTCATTGCCTTGTGGATGTGCCAGGCCTTGATGGCTCCCGGATAGACACAGGAAAAGTAAATCTCGCCGAACCGCTCGAAGTGCGGCGCATCAGCCCGCAGCATGTGCATGATCTTGCCGCGTTCGTCAGGAATCTGCCGCAGGGGGCGCACGGCCACGCCGTCAATCATGGTTCAAAGTCAAGCTCCCGTCAGATTTCGGTCTTTCCAGAGGCGGTCCTGCTCATCGAGGAAGGCACGATACCACGCAATGGTGGCGCGCAGGCCGTCCTCCAGCGGACGCCGGGGCGTCCAGTGGAGACGCTCCCGCGCCTTGGAGGCATCCAGGTACTGCGAGTGAATTTCGCCCACGGCCGTATTGCGGATGTCGAGCGGAATATGCCGGCAGTCCATCAGGTCCTGAATCCGCTCTACAAGTTCCAGCACCGTCAGAGGCCGTTCGGGACTGAAGTTGAACCCTTCCCCTGCAACGCCGGGCCGGTCAAGGTAAACGGCCAGCCGCAGGTAAGCGTCAACCACGTCCTCGACATAGAGGTAGTCACGGACGTACGTGCCGTCACTGCGGATGACAGGGCGTTCACCCCGCCAGAAGGCGCGGATTGTGCCCGGTACGATGCGGCTCCAGTTCAGGTCGCCGCCGCCGTAGATGTTGCCGCACCGGGCAATGGCCACCGGCAGGCCGTAGGTGTGGTGATAGGCGGCTGTGATGAGGTCGGCACAGCTTTTGGCCACTTCGTAGGGATGCTGGCCGCGCAGCGGCATGGTCTCGACATAAGGCAAGGTTTCAGCCGTGCCGTAGGCCTTGTCGCTGGAAGCCACCACGATGCGCTGAACGAAGGGCTGTCCCCGCCGGCAGGCTTCGAGCAGGTGATACGTGCCACGGACATTCGACTCGAAGTTCTCCAGCGGATTGCGGTGCGCCGCTCCAACGATGGTCTGCGCCGCCAGATGAAACACGGTGTCGGGTTCGTGGTCGTGGAGGGCGCGTTCGAGCGTTGCAAAGTCTTCCAGCCGGCCGTTGACGACGGCGACGCGCCGGAGGTCGCCGGAGCGCAGCAGTTCGGATTGCGGATCGGCATCCCGGATGAGGGCAATGACCTGCGCGCCTTGGGCGAGCAACGCCTTGACCAGCCACGACCCGACCAGACCTGTGGCCCCGGTAACAAACACCCGCCGGTCGCGCCAGAAGTTCACCAGATTTTCCACGGGGCCTCGCCGCTCCTCCACAGGTCGTTCAGAAGTTGAAACTCGCGCGGTGTGTCCATGGGTTGCCAGAAGCCATCGTGCCGGAAGGCCATGAGTTCGCCATCCCGCGCCAGGGCTTCGAGAGGTTCCTTTTCGAGCATGAGGTCATCGCGGTCGGGAAAATACCGCTCCAGGACATCCCGGTGAAAGACAAAAAAACCGCCGTTGATGTAGCCGCCGCTCACCTGGGGCTTTTCGTTGAAAACGCGCACGTGGCGGTGGTCATCCAGCACGAGTTCGCCGAAACGTCCCGGCGGGCGGACGGCCGTGACCGTTGCCAGCCGCCCGTGCTGCCGGTGGAAGGCGAGCAGGGCGGTGATGTCCACGTTGCCGACGCCATCCCCGTAGGTCAGGCAGAACAGCTCGTCCGTTTCCAGATAGCGGCGCGCCCGGCGGACCCGCCCGCCGGTCAGGGTGTCCTCCCCGGTGTTGAGCAGCGTCACCTGCCACGGCTCGGCTGGCGTCCCGTGAAAGGTGAGGCGGCGGTCGCCGGTTGCGGACAGGTCCACCGTCACGTCACATTCATAGGCGGCGAAGTTGAGAAAATACTCCCGGATGACCGTCCCTTTGTAGCCCAGCAGCAGGACAAACTCGGTCAGGCCGTGCGAGGCGTAAAGTTTCATGACATGCCACAGAATCGGATGCTCGCCAATCGGCACCATGGGCTTCGGGATGGTTTCGCTCACCTCCCGCAGGCGTGTCCCTCGTCCGCCACAGAGAATGGCAACTTTCATGACAGAGCGTTCCTTGGCTTAGTACGGGGCGTCGCCGGGTGTGGTCAGTGCCGGGTCAGCCGCCCACAGCTTTGCTGATGGTAATGCCATAGGTTTTGCACTTGGCATAGAGGCTGGGACGGCTGATGCCAAGTTCCTGCGCCGTCCGGGTGACATTGCCGCCGTGGCGTTTGAGGCTTTCGGTGATCAGGTGGCGTTCGAGCAGCGCGACGGCGTCGGCGAGTTTTGGCGGGATGTGCCCTTCCGGGAAAATGGTTTCCAGTCCAGCTTCGGTCGGCGGGCTGGTGGACGGCACGGTAAAGTTAAACGACGACGGGGTAAGCAGCTCCCGGTCATCGGCCAGTGCGACGACACGCTCGATTTCATTCTGCAACTGCCGGACGTTGCCCGGCCAGTCATAAAGGGTCAGCGCCGTCAGGGCTGCTTCGGACAGCGTCACTGTCTTTTGGTTGCGCGCTGCGGCTTCCTGAAGGAACGCCTGGGCCAACACAGGGATGTCAGCCCGCCGTTCGCGCAGCGGCGGCAGGGCGATGTTGAGGACATTGAGCCGGTGAAACAGGTCCTCCCGAAAGTTGCGGGCGGCGACTTCCCGTGCAAGATCGCGGTTGGTGGCGGCAATGACCCGTACATCCACGGCCATCGCCCGGTCAGCGCCGACCGGGTGGACTTCCCGTTCCTGAAGAAAGCGCAGGAGTTTGGGTTGAAGGTGCAGTGGCAGCTCACCAATTTCATCGAGGAAGAGTGTTCCGCCGTCGGCGGCCCGGATGACCCCCAGGGCATCTTTGTCCGCCCCGGTAAAGGCCCCCTTCTTGTGGCCGAAGAGCTGGCTTTCGAGCAGTTCGGACGGAACAGCCGCGCAGTTGAAGGCGACAAAGGGTTTGTGACGCCGCGCCGAGGCGCGGTGAATGGCGCGCGCCACGACTTCCTTGCCAGTGCCGGACTCGCCGGTGATGAGCACCGTCACGGAAGCATCCCGGATGCGCAGAATCCTTGCGGCAATCTCGCGCATCGCTGGCGAGACGCCAATGAGTCCCAGTTCAGACAGAGTAGCATCATCCACGCGCACTTCGCTGACTTTCTGGGCGGTGGAGAGTTCCTCCACCACAGCCCGGAGATGACATAGCTCCAGGGCCGTGCCGGCCAGACGCAGCAGGGAATGAATGAGTGGCTCGATGTCCGGTTTGAGCCGTCCCAGATGAACCCACAGGCTGCGCGGACGATGCGGCGAAAGATGGGTTTCGGTCTGCCAGAGACACTCGAAGCGGATGGAGTCGCTGTGGGGCGTGTCCGGGTGCTGGAGGCGTCGTCTCAGAAGGGTGCGCAAATCCTGAACGGTTTCATTTTCCAGCCCACGGGAGGTGATGACCAGGACATCCCCTTCGACATTTTCGGCAAAGACGGCGACGGCGATCTTGTAGCTGTCAATGATGGCGGCGAGTTCACGGGCGACGGATTCGGTCGAAGCCATCGCCGTTGTCAGACGCTCAACCTGGGTGGTGTTGAGACCGGGCAGGTCCTGCAGGGTCACGGGCGTGCGCCGGCTGAGTTCGACCAGCGCCGCTTCCGCGGCCATCAGGTGGGGAGCCGTCCCAAGATGCCGGAAGATGCTGATGGCCGTTTCGAGCCATTCCCGCTGCTGCATGAGAGGAATGCCCTCACCTACGGCCGTCCCAATATCGAAGTAACCCAGGGCCACCTGCCAGGCGAAGTTGAGCGATTCGAAGCCGTGGATACTGCGCAGCAGCGCCACGAGTCCGGTTGTTGTATCCCCCTGTGCCAGAGCGAGTTTGCCGCTGATCCGCTCTACGTGGGCTTCAAGCAGCGGATTGGTCGTACGGGCCGCCAACTCGCGGGCAACTTCAAAAAAGCCTTGGGCCCCGGCAAGGTCCCCCTGCGCGAGACGGGTTTCGGCCAGCCGCAGGTTGGCGTAAGCCACCCGGCTGGGTTGGTTCATCTTGATGAACAGGTCGCGCGCCGCCGCAAAGTTGTTTTCGGCGTCGGCGTAGTTTTGCTCCAGCAGGTCGGTTTCACCAAGGGCATCGTGGTATTCGGCCAACAGGCTGCGGCTGCCGGATTGTGACGCCAGCATGTTGGCGTCGGCCAGCGCCAGGCGGGCGTCGGAAAACTTGCCACGCCGGGCCGACAGGCGGCTCATGGTAATAAGTGTTGAACAGCGGATGGAGGGATCGCTTTCGCTAATCAGGTAGTCCGCCTGTTCGAGCAGGTCCTCGGCCTGGTCCCAGTTGCCGGTGGCAAAGTGAATTTCGGCGACATTGCGGTAGCCATTGGCCAGCAGGCGCGGGTCATTCGTGGACATCCAGTGATCAAGCGCCCGCTCGTGGATCATGAGGGCAATCTCAACATTGCCGCACTCAAAGGCGATGACCGCCTGGCTTGCCCGCAGGTGTCCGAGAATGGTCTGTCCGAAGGGCGTGTCGGCCTTGGGGGAGTTGGTCAGCGCCACAATGCCACGCTCCGAAACCTCCTGGGCTTCAGAGGTACGTCCCAGCAGATTGCAGACGTAGGTCAGCGCCCAGCAGGCTTGTGCAAAGGCGCGCAGGTTTTTGGTCCGCCCGAGCACTTCAACGGCCTGCCGCAGGGCGTCGTAGGCCATTTCGTATTCATCCAGCAGCCAGTAAGCGTAGCCGATGACCGCTGCGGCTTCGCCGGCGCATTCGTCATCATTGACCTTTTGGGCAAGTTCCTGCGCCTGCTTGGCGAGGTGAATGGCCTGCGGCGCATCGTTCGTCCAGCGGCAGAGGCTGGCCCGCCGCAGCAGCACCTGGGCTGCAATGTCATCCGGCAGCCCTTCCATGCTGATTTGGGACAATTGCTGCTCCGCCGCACTGTAGTTGCCCAGCACTTCCCACTGTTCAGCAATTTGACAGCGGCGCAGCGAGTCGAGCGGTGGCAGGGAAATTGAAAGCAGGTCTTCGAGTTCCTTGAGGGCGGCCAGCGGGTCGCGTCCCGAAACGTCCCCAATGTTCTGAGTGATGCGCCCTATGGCGGAAAGGTCATCAGCCGGTTGCAGGTCAAAGTAACGCATAGTGCCAGGTTGTGGTCAGGCAAGCCTGATGTGGTGAAACATGTTCATTCGACAGTCATCTGTCCGGGACATTGACGCACGAAACCCAGAGAGTCTCTGTGAGACAGTTATCGCCAACGTGGAAATTGTGTTGACACCTTTATCTAAGGCTTTTCTTGCAAAGACTTTGCGGTTTGTCCCGGCGTCGGCGGAGGGCGACATCGAATGAAGGAAGCGTGTGGCGCGGAATTTGCACCAGGACTCGGTTGAGCCGCAGGCACCGCGACAAACACGGCGGCTGAGTTCGGGTTCGGTTCTGGAGCGTAACACGATGGCGCGATTCTTTCACGGTCTGACACGCACTGTCATCCTGGTTTGCCTCACCTTTCTGTTCTGTGGCACAGCGACGCTCGCCGGCGAAGTGGCAGGTGACCGTGCCCATGCCTTGTCTTCAGCCGGAGCTTCCCGGCAGCCGGCGCTTGGCATGAAAACGATTGCGCCAGCCAGTGTGAAGTCCGGTCGGCGGTTTGTCCGGCGCAAATCCTGCCGGGTTTCCTGCCGGGCGCATGTGCGCCGGACAGGTAAGACCACCAGCAACCGGGCCGCGCGCCAGATGTGGTTGGGCAGAACCCGTGTCGGGGAGCGCGCCCTGGCGGCCCGGAAGGCTAAGAGTCCAGTCAAGTTGACGGTTGCGGCAAAGAAAGCGGCACCGACGGCCGTTGTCTCCCGCACGACCCGGAAACCGGCCGCCGTTGACGTTGCGTTAGCGGTTCCGCCTGCTGTGGGTGATGGCATCCAGGTTGCCGAAAGTGTGGCCGTTGCCGAAAGTGTGACCTACGAGTTCGCCGGGTACTCCGCCACAGCCGACGGGGCCACCGTCAAGCTCTGGTACAGCCATGCCTACACCGTCCGGTCGCCTTACGCCTACCTTGGCCGGATGCCGGTTGGCGGCCGTGAAGTTCACGTCTGGATGGAAACCGCCGGTATGCTGCTGGCCAGCGCCGTCACCGAACCGGCACAGGAACCCCTGCCCGACGTGGCCCGGATGATGGAACGTTTCCCCGACGGTGGCCTGGGGGTGGTGGTGGCCGGCTGGGACGACTTCGCACCGCCAGTGGAGCCGGCCGTGGAAGTCGTGGAGTTCACGGAACCCGGTCGGTAATTCTCTGGATACCCACACGCCTCATTTCCTTTCGTCATGCGGGCAGGATGCCCGCGCTCCCAAGCTCGTGCGGGCGAGACGCCCGCGCGCCCGGTTCTTGCATCGGGGGCGGCTCTCTGGTATTCAGATTATTCCTATTTACTGATTCCTGTGTGCCGGTAGGATGCCCCTGTGCCGCCCATGCTCGAAGCCGTCCACCTCACCAAAGCCTATGGTGAGCGCATCGTCCTGGATGACCTCAACCTGCAGGTTGCCCCCGGCGAGATTTTCTGCCTGCTGGGTGCCAACGGCGCTGGCAAAACAACCACCATCAACCTGTTCCTGAACTTCATTACGCCGACCAGGGGCGAAGCCCGCATCAACGGCTATGTCGTTGCCGAACATCCCATCGAAACCAAGCAGTGGCTGGCCTACATCCCGGAGCAGGTCATGCTGTATCGAAATTTTACAGGACTTGAAAACCTCGACTACTTCAGTGAGCTGGCCGGAAAACACTACACCAGGCGCGAACTTCTCGACTGGCTGGCCGGTGTTGGTTTGTCTGCCGAGGCTGCCGAGCGGCGCGTAGCCACGTACTCCAAAGGGATGCGCCAGAAGGTCGGCATCGCCATTGCCCTGGCCAAAGAAGCCAAAGCCCTTCTGCTGGACGAACCAACTTCGGGACTGGACCCACAAGCTGCCAATGAGTTTTCACAACTGCTGACCCGGCTGGCCGCCCAGGGCATGGCCGTCCTGATGGCGACCCACGATCTGTTCCGCGCCAGAGAAATCGGTATGCACATCGGCATCATGCGCCAGGGAAAACTGTTGACGACCCTGACCGGCACTGACCTGACACCCCAGGCGCTTGAACAGCTTTATCTCGACTACATGCGGAACTGAACCCCGCCACCGGGGAGAACCGAACAATATGGCTGGATGGTTGATCATTGCCCGGCAGGAGTTCCGAGGCCTGCTCCGCGACCGCCGCTTTCGCTGGCTGTGCAGCGCCGTTGGACTCTGCCTTCTGGCCGTCCTCATCGTCGGTTGGCAACAGACGCAGACGGTTCGCGCCCAGCGCACTGCCGCGAACGCTGTCGCCCGCGAGCACTGGGTGACACAGCCGCCGAAGAATCCCCATGCGGCGGCCCACTACGGCGTCTATGCCTTCAAGCCCCAGACGGCGCTGGCGTTCGTTGATATTGGCGTGGATGAGCACGCCGGCGTCGTGGCTTTTCTCGAAGCTCACAAACGCCATGATCTCACCGGCGCTGCCGCCCAGGATGGACGTACCCAACGCCTGCTCGCGCTCACCGCCGCCGGGGTGTTGCAGTACCTGCTCCCGCTGCTCATCATCGTCCTGGCCTTCGACGCCCTTGCCGGCGAACGCGAACACGGTACGCTGCGCTATCTCCTCAGCCTTGGCGTTCGCCCCCGGACGCTGCTCGCGGGCAAGCTGGCCGGCATCGGGGCCGCCCTGGGTGTGGCGTTGCTGCCGGCTGCGGTCAGTAGTTTCCTGCTTCTGTGGTGGCTGGAGGATGCCCCGTGGGATTTCGTCCGCCTGGCCCTGATGGTGGTCAGCTATCTGCTCTACGGTTTCATCTTTCTGGCGCTGACCCTGGCGGTGTCGTCCCGTTGGTCAGCGCGGATGACACTGTTGGGTATGTTGACATTCTGGGCGGTGAGTAGTTTTGTCGTGCCGCGGATGGTGACTGACCTGGCGGCCCGCTGGTATCCGACGCCCGCCCGCGCAGCTTTTGATGCCGCCGTCGCACACGACATCAGGCAGGGGATTGATGGTCACAATCCCCAGGAAGAACGACTCAAAGCCTTCGAGGCCAGGTTGCTGGCCCAATACAACGCCAGGCGTCTCGAAGACTTGCCCATCAATCCGGCTGGCTTGCTGATGCAGGAAAGCGAAGAGCACAGCAACCAGGTCTATGCCCATCACTATGCCCGCCTGTGGTCAGCATTTGAGCGGCAGGTGGCGCTGCACAACGCCGCCGCCGTCGTCGCGCCGGTGCTGGCCGTCCGCAGCCTCTCGATGGCCCTGGCCGGAACGGATGTCTTCCACCACCTGGACTTTGCCGACGCCGCCGAGCGCTACCGCCAACCGCTCATCAAAACCCTCAACGAAGACTGGGCCTACAACTCAACGCTGGCGACGGATGAAACCTACGTTGCCGATACCCGGCTTTGGACGAGTGTCCAGCCTTTTACCTACACCCCGCCGCCGCTGACGCTGGCGCTGAAACGGCAGTGGTTGGCGCTGGCCTGGCTCGGTGGTTGGTTGGGTTTCTCCCTTCTGGCGCTCTCCAGCGCAGCACGCGGTCTGACAGCGACAACCTGAACCGGCAACCTTGTTTCCATGATGCACGCAAAACTTTGGCTGTCCGTCTTCCGGCACGAGTGGCAGCACCTTCTGCGGGAAAAGAGTCTGTGGCTGGTTGGGCTGGTCCTGTCTGGCCTGTGTGTCTTCGGGGCTTACAACGGCCTGCGCTGGACAACCTTCCAGCAAACGGCCAGCGCCGCGTTCCAGAAGTCCGCCGATGAGCGCCTGACCGCCTACCGTGAGGCCGTGGCCGCATTGGAGCAAAAGCAGGCGCCGGACCGTGAATTCGACGCACGCCGCCCGTTGATTGCTGGTATGTTCCGGGTCTTTCAACCGGCCGTGCTGCCGCCTGCGCCCCTGGCAACCTTTGCCATTGGCGACCGCGACCTGCGTCCCTACGCCTTTCGCATCACCATGCGCGAGGCAGCCGTACAACCCGACCCGGAAAACCCGCTCCATGCGGCAACCGGGTGGTTTGACATCGCCTTTGTGGTCACCTTCCTGCTGCCGCTCATGGTTTTTGCTTTTGGTTACGATGTGCTGTCGGGCGAACGTGAGCGGGGAACGCTGGCGCTGGTGTTGGCGCAGCCCATCACCCCCTTTGCGTTGCTGGTGACAAAGCTTGCGGCCCGGGGCGTCTGGCTGGTGGGAACCATGTGGGGGGCGGGCCTGCTGGCCTTTTTGCTGACCGAAGGGCCATCGGGAGCGGCCCTGCTGCGGCTTGTCCTCTGGATGGGGCTGGTCGCGGTGTATGTCTGGCTGTGGCTGGCGGTGGTGGCTGTCGTGGCGGCTGGCGGGTGGGCTTCGGCAACGAACGCCGTGGTGTTGTCAGTGGTGTGGTTGGTGTGGGGCCTTCTCATTCCGGCGGCTGGTGCGGGAGTCGCCAACGGGTTGGCTCCCGGGCCGTCCCCCATCGAACTCGTCAATGCACGGCGTTCGGCTGACCGCGCCTTTGAGGCCAACGAAAAGGAACTGACAGCCCGCTACCTTGCCGCCCAAGGTGCACCGACGGCGCTTCCGCCAGAAGACTTCTCCCTGCAGGCGCTGGCGCGATTGGCTGCCATAGAGTCCGACATGCGTCCGTTGTGGGAATCCGAGGAACAGGCGCGCCGCCGTCGTCACCAATGGCGTTCGCGCCTGGCGTGGCTTTCACCAACAGCCCTGATGCAGTCGCTTCTGGATGGGCTTTCCGGCGTGGATGCCGACCGCTGGCTGGCGTTTTACGACCAGGTGTTGGCTTTCCAGAAGACGTGGCGTGAACGGTTTGCGCGGCGCGTCCTGCCCAACGACCTCATTCGCGCTGAAGAAGTGCCAACCTGGCCGCGCTTCACCCTGCGCGAACCGCCTCTTTCGGCGTTGTATCCGCACCTGGCCCTGGCTGGTGGTTTGTGGTTGGGTCTGGGGGGCGTCCTGCTTTGGGTGGCAGGCACGCGGGCTGGGAGTGCGGGCATCCTGCCCGCACGATGAGGTTGAAAATCAGGCGCGCGAGACGCGCGCGCTCCCAGGAAACGCTTTACTCAGGAAAGGAGCTTCGGCGTCAATGTCCATATCCCAGCGTTTGCCCGTTACCGTGTTGTCCGGTTTCCTTGGAGCCGGGAAAACCACCCTGCTCAACCACATCCTGCAAAACCGCGAGGGAAAGCGTGTGGCGGTCATCGTCAATGACATGAGCGAGGTCAACATAGACGCACAACTCGTCGCCCAGGGTGGAGCCGCGCTCAACCGGGTCGAGGAAAAGCTCGTCGAAATGTCGAACGGCTGCATCTGCTGTACGCTGCGGGAAGACCTGCTCGTGGAAGTCGGAAAGCTGGCGCGGGAAGGACGGTTTGATTACCTGCTCATCGAGTCCACCGGCATTTCTGAACCCCTGCCCGTGGCAGAAACTTTTACGTTTACCGATGCGTCCGGGAACAGCCTGTCGGACATCACCCGTCTCGACACCATGGTGACGGTCGTGGATGCCCGGAACTTTCTGCACGACTACCAGGCGGCACAAAGCCTTGCTGAACGCCAGCTTGAAGTTGGCCCGGAAGATGACCGGACCATTGCCGATCTGCTCATCGAACAGGTCGAGTTTGCCGATGTCCTGCTCATCAACAAGGCTGACCTTGTGACCCCGGAGGAACTGGCCCGGTTGCGGGGCATCCTGCGGCGTCTCAACCCGGAAGCCCGTCTGCTGGACTGCCGGTTTGGTGTCGTGCCGCTGACAGAAGTGCTTGGGACAGGACGCTTCAGCTTTGAGCGCGCCAGTCAGTCCGCCGGCTGGCTCAGGGAGTTACGTGGCGAGCATCCGCCGGAAACCGAGACCTACGGCATATCCAGCTTTGTCTATCGGCGGCGGCGTCCGTTTCATCCCGAACGGCTGTGGGCGTTTTTCCACGGTGAAACTGACGGTCAGGAGTGGCACGGGGTGTTACGGTCAAAGGGCTTTTTCTGGCTGGCCACCCGCATGGCTATGGTAGGTGTCTGGAGTCAGGCCGGCGGAGCCTGTCGGATCGAACCCGGCGGTTACTGGTGGGCCACCCAACCGGAGAGCGAATGGGGCGTGGATGATGCCATGCGTGCCGAAATCCGCTCCCTTTTCGAGGGCCTCTTCGGCGACCGACGCCAGGAACTGGTTTTCATTGGCGACCGGCGGATGAACCGGGAGGCCATTGAAGCCGCCCTTGACGCCTGTCTGCTGACCGACACCGAAGCCGAACGGGGTCTGGCCGCCTGGGCAAGGTTGCCTGATCCGTTTGGCGACTGGGAACTCACCGCTGCCGATGTCAACTAGTCGGCAGCCCCGGTCACATTGAGCACACAACCAGACTGGCACACTTTGGACGCCATTCTCGCTTGTAGGGGTGAGCGGTCTCCGGGGGGAGTGGTTCTGCCCCCGGCCGCGCAAGTTCACAGACAAGGAGCATGGCCATGCGTTGCCTCCGGGTTTTCGCGCCGCTTCCCGTTGGGAGAAGGTTTTCCCCGTGGTGGTTTTCAGTTCGTCTCGGTGTGCTGTTCACGGTTCTGTGCTTTCTCAGTCTCCACGCCGGTCAACCCGTTGCCGGTGTTACGCCACAGGACCTGCCCGCTCTGAATGAAGTCGGGCGGGCTGTTCTGAACTGGGATGGCCAGTCTCCGGTGACGCTGTCCGAGCGCATCCGGCAGCTCGTGCCCAATGTACCTGTGATTGATACCCTGCGCGCACTCAACCTGGCACAGCAGCGGGGACAACTCGCGGAGGACATACGGCAGCAGTTTGCCCAAATCGAGGTCAAACAGCGCACTTACCAGGGCAAAGTCCGCCAGGCCATTCTGGAAGGCCGCCAGAGGGCCTTGCGCTCATGGGTTGGGACTCCCCAGGGGCGCAGCCTGAGTGCCATTGGCGACTCTGGTTCGTGGCCCGATTCCAACCAGCCGGTCAATGTGGGGAGCGACTTTGATTTCACCATCTTTGGGGCGGATGTGGAGGTCAACCGTCAGGTCCGCGATGCCTGCGGCGCTGCCATTCTGGAGACGCTGGGGGCGCAGGGGTTTCAACTCCGGGATTTCGATGTCGTCGTCACGGCCGAGGGAGCGGAAGTCGAATCCCATGTGTTTGAAACCCAGGGCGGGATTGACTGGGCCAGACGTAATCTCAAAAGGATTGAACTCATCTACCCCGATGGCAAAACGCGCACCATCGAACTGTGGCGTGGCGACCCGGCCGGCGAGTTGGCCTATGCCTCGATGATGGCCCGGTTGCGCCATGAAGCCGCCCGCAACGGCGATTATGACCGGATGTTTGATGCGCGTGGGTTTTTACGTGAGAGCGTCTTCAACGATACGGGCGGCGGGCAGGGACAGACGCTCTGGGAGCGCTACCGCCCGATCCTCGAAGGACTGGGCGTGGATTACTTCCGCAGCCAGACTTCGACGGCACCCGGCGGTTGCCTGGACATGGCCCGCCACCTGCGCCTGGAGGTGCTCGATGTGCCCCACCTGAATGCCAGGACGCGGCTCAAGCGGATGCTCAAGTACCTGCCCCGCGCCCACACGCTGGCACAGGCCGCACCGGGGGTCAGGCAACTCATTGCCGATGATCCGCTGCTCTCCGATCCAGCCTACACCTCGCTGCTGAGCCTGGCCCGCGCCGTTGAGAAAGCCACGCCGGCCGAACTCGACATCCTGCTCAGACAGCATTTCGGCAATTACCCGGACGCCGGTTTGCAGGAACTCGGCAACCGGCTGACGGAGATGATCCTGCGGTATTCGGAAGTCGCCTACCAGGCCGAGATTGACCGCATCACCTGGAGGAGCCAACCCCGGAACGCCGCCGGCAAGCCCTCGACCGGCTGGAAAATGATTTTCGGATCGTCGAGGGCATGGGGGGGGGCAGCTATGCCGAGCATGCCCGGGCCGCCCGGCAAACCATCGAAAAGGTACGCCAGGCTGAAGCGGACGGCACGATAGATGCCCTGCGCCAGCAGCGCCTTGCCCTGGAAAGGATTCGCCAGGCCGAAGCAGGGAAAAAGAACCGTCTGAAAGAGCTTCTGGAACTCACCGAACTGGGGCAGGAACTGCTCAAGCGGGCCGGTCAGATGCTGGACATCGGGCGCATCTTTCCACCGGCCGAGGGGCGCTACCGAAGCGGCACAGTTGATCTGTTGACCGAGATCGGCACTTCGGCGCGGGCCCAAGGGCTGAAGGTGGTGGATTATCTGGGGTCAGCGTCCATGTGGGCCGGTGTACTGAACAGCATCACCACCGCGCAAAGCGATGTCGAACTCGTCATGGCGCTGAGCCGGACCCTCGTGGAAAACACCTTTTTCGGGATGGTCTTCCAATCGCTGTACGCCTTCAAACAGGGTGACAACGCGGCTTTTCTCCGGGCCGTGATGTATCTGCTCGTGCCTGAAACGGCGCTGCCGGCGCTGGTCGAAGCCCTCGGCGAAACGGTCATCACCTTGGGGGCACAGACGCTGTTCGACCAGCAACTCGACCGCCTCTACGCCGCCAGTCGTTTTGACGACCAGGCACGACTGGTTGATCTGGGGGGGCTGGATGTCGGCGGGGTGCCCGGCGCACGCCAGTTTGTGGACGCCATGTGTGACGGAGAAGCCGAAGCCGTGGCGCAGGATTTCATCCGCCGCTCAACGGCGACGGACTTCGGTTCGGGCGCCAATCGCCTGGCCATTCTGGCGCTGGCCAGAGCCATTCAGGCCACCGTCAACCAGGGGCGGCCGGGACTGTTTACCCAGGATGGCCCACTGATGCGGGCCTGTGCCGGAACTCGCAAGGTCAATGAGGACCTCACTGACCTGGGCAAAATGTGGGGCGTGAATCTGCCCCAGGATGCGACCACGGCGGAAGCGTGGGCGTCGTCTCTTGACCGGGGACAGCGCCGGGCGCTCGATACCCTCCTGGCGGCCCGTGAGTCGTGGCGGCAACAGGCCCGGCAAGCCACGGCCGAAGCCATTGTGCGTACCTTTGAAGAACGCCGGGCCGCCGAACTGGCGCTGGATACCGACCGTGGCCGGAAGGCCGTCGAGCAATATGAACGGCTGCAAACCGTTTTCAGGGCACTGGAAATCACGGCGGAAGGGACGCGGTCGCTGGAGGCGGAAGGCGCACCCTATAGCGTCATCAAGGGGTGGCTGATGTCTGACCGGGAGAAACAGGTCGCCGCCGTCAAAGCCATCCAGAAGTTTCTTCGTGTGTACGAAGGTGTTGTGCAGGCGCGGGAAGCCATTGAAGGCGCCATGATCAGCCGGTTGGGCCGGGTCGTCCGACCACGGCCCCTGACGCGCTCGCTGCCGTTGACCGCCAAGCCCGAACTCGATGCCGACCTGCTCCGGCGCTATCTCACCGATATTGCCAGGGCGGAAGCTTCGGCGACGCATGACCTGGAAACCATCAAGCGGGCCAAACTCGAAGGATGGGCTTGTTTTGACCCGCAAGCCCGCGGTCATCAAAGGCCCCTACGGGTGGGAGAGCCGTGTGACGGCCACCGTCCAGGCCTACATTGAGCCGGTGTCCACAACCGATGAACTACAACATCCGCAGGCTATCCGCGCCTGGGCGGAAAAAATGTTGAAGGACCGTCCGCAGGGCGACGTGCCTTCTGACATGGCGGTTGGGCTATTCAAAGGCGGCGGCATCGAAGGGGTCAGCAGTTTGAAAATTGGCGCATTTGACGGGGCGCTGGCGGATTTTGCCGTCTGGATACGCCGTGGGTCGTGGGGCTCTGGATACACCGGTTCTTACTTGGGAGCGAGTGGGCGGGGGCAGGCCATTGGCAAACCGGGGCGCCTGGTCGTCAGTTACAGTGTCAGCGGCGGCGGTTGCTGGGACAACAGCGACCGCGCCTACCTGGTGCGACAGGTTGAGGCCGCCCAGCGCGAAGCGAAAGCCATCATTGCCAGTTTACCGGGCTTCCCCGCGAAAAGCCCCTCCCTTCAGGGCGGGGATGGATAGCGAAGAATTGCTCCTGATATTCGTTCGGAAGATAGTGCATCATATCACCATGGCAACCGTAACCAAGACCCTCAAGCTCCCTTTCCTGCGCCTGAACCGGGTCAAGGCGGAAGAATTGGCGCGTCTTCAGTCCCGTAACACAGAGGTTGCCAATACGATCCTGGCGATGCCGAAACCAGAACGGCGCAAGCTCACTAGCGCAAGCTCACTAGCCGGTCGTTTGCCCAGATCGAGATCGGCAGCGCATGGATCAACCAGACCATCTGCAAAACCATAGCCCGCACCAGAGTCAAGCGATTCCGTTGCCTGCCTCTGGAAACCATTGACATACTCCCCTGCCTAAAGGCAGGGGATTCTTGTTCTTGGTTCTGCGAGCGCACTTACTTCATCAGGTTGCCCCTCTAAAGCAGCGGTGCATCTCTCCCCAAGCGTTCCCTCTTTCGAGGCAGTTCCCTTTTGCCCAAAGGTACTGTTTTGCCACTCCATTCCCAAGATGCTTAGTCCCTTCTTGAGGATGTTCAAAGCCGCATTCTGGTCTCTGTCTGATTCAAATCCACATTGAGGACAACTATGGGTTCTGGTGGATAGGGTTTTTACTACCATACGCCCACAGTTACTACAGTCCTGTGTGGTGTACTGCGGCGGTACGCTGACGACTGCCTTGTCCCACACCTTGCCGTAGTAGTCCAGCCACGCAGTGAATTGAGACCAGCCAGCATCATGAATGGATTTGGCAAGATGATGGTTCTTGACCAGGTTCTTCATCTGCAAGTCTTCGTACACCACGACATCGTGAGATGCTACCACGCACCGAGCTAACTTAATCACCCAGTCTTTACGCTGGCGTTGGACTTTCAGATGTGCTTTGCCTAGTCTTTTCTTTTGCTTGTGGTAGTTCTTGGATTGAGGTTTCGCCCCTTTCTTGAACTTCCTACTCAACCTGCGCTGGTGGCGCTTTAGCCGCTTCTCTGCTTTCCGCAGATACTTGGGACACTCTACAGGGTTGCCGTTCTGGTCGGTGTAGAAAGCCTGCAAGCCCAAGTCAATGCCAATCACATTGCCTGTGTATTCTCCCCGCTCTTTGCGCTCCACATCCAGGCAGAACTGGGCATAGTATCCATCTGCCCTGCGTATCACCCGCACCCGATTGATTTTGAAGCTTAGGATATGGTGTCTTGCCTCACCATTGCAGTACAAGGCGAATGTTCCTGCGTTGAAGCCGTCGGTGAACGTGATGGACATGCCGTCAGTAGACAGCTTCCAGCCGGACAGCTTGTACTCGACCGACCGACAGTTCTTCTTGAACTGCGGATAGCCTTTCTTGACCGCCTTGTTTCTGCAGTTGGTATAGAACCGAGAAATGGAAGCCCAAGCTCGCTCTGCACTTGCCTGCCTTGCCGCTGAGTTTAACTTCCTGGCAAAGTCAAACTCTTTGGCCAGGTCTTTGCAGTGGGCATAGAGAACAGCTTTGTTTACGCTCTTGTTGTCCATCCAGTACCGCACACATTTGTTTCTGACAAACTGTGCGGTACGGATGGCTTCATCCAGAGCCTGATACTGCTCTGCTGTCCCGTTGAGTAGCTTGGCTTCCATGACTCTCATACTGCTATTTTAGCACAGGTTTGGCTTGATAAAACAGCGTGCGCCTTATATCCCTGCCCTAAAGTGCAGGGCTTTACGGCGTTTTTTCGGTAAGTGACACCGCCGTACAAGCGGCGGCGTAGTGAGAAACGCAACTTCTCGCGACGGGCGGGAATCCCCCGCCTTCAGGCGGGAGAGGAGGTCAAGACGTACCACTGGAACCACGGCCGTGGCGCACGCCCCGGGACTGTGGGTTTGATGCAAAGCAGCGGAAGGATATACGGGCCGTGGCAGATGCGGGGGACGCCGGGGCAGGGTGGCGTGCCGAATGCGTACTGGGAATGTGCGCCGAATGTCGTCGTGCCGGCCGGGACATACACCATTGTGGACTCTGACCCGGCGACGTGGGCGCAGAACAGCGGGACTGGCGGCGCCGGGATGGCTGTGGTGAAGGGGTATCCGGCCGAAGCTGACGGTCGGACACCGCCGGCCAGTCCACCGGACAACCCACCCGGTGGCGGGAGACAGCAACCGCCGCCAACCAGCCCTCCGGTCAGTCCACCGAGTAGTCCTCCGGGTGGTGGGATGCGGCAACCTCCGCCTTCATCCCAGAAGGTAATTGAGGCCGTGTTCAAAAACGCTTCCAGTGATCCGGTCCATCTCTGTGTTGCCGGCGAAGCCTTCGGCCCTGAAAACCGCATTGGACCGGGTGAGACCCGTCGGGTACGGGTTACGATCCCGGCGGATGCCGAGCGTAGCGGCCGCATCAAGTTTGTTGCCGGGCGCAACGGGCAAGTCATCGCTACCGGTATGTGGGATTACGATCCCTCCGCTCCGTCACGGTATCCTGTGGTGACGTTTCCTGACGAGGACAATCCCTTCGCAAAGGGCAAGTTGGTCGTCACGACGGGCCTGCGCTAGGCGCGTCATACGCTCTCCGATGAAACCTGGCGGTGGGTCTCGGCTTATGGGGGCCGGCTCGCCGCCAAAATTTTTTCATCCGTTGGCATGCTCGCCGCCTGTTTTGCGCTTGAAGGGGTGAGGGGAAACCACTGCGACACGATGCCGTCATCGCCGTCCCCAAACCAGATAAAAGGAGCGCCTGCCATGGCCACCGCGACGTACACTTCACCAACCGTAACCAAAATCGTTTTGCGTCATGTCAGTGGTTCGCGGGTCAACCAGATTGAGGAATTTCCGCTGGCACACCTGAACGAACTGGAGATCGGGCGTGACGCCGCCTGCCGGGTTCGCTATGACCCCGACCGGGATGATCTCGTGGGGCGGCATCACGCCAAAATCAGCATCGAGGGAGGAGAGCATCCGGTCTTCACCCTGAAAGACCTGGGAAGTCGCAATGGGACGTACGTCAACCGGCAGCGAATTGCGGCGCCGGTTCGGCTCTATCCGGGCGATGTCGTACAGCTTGGCCCGGGTGGGCCGGAGTTCATCTTTGATCTTGAACCGCGTCCGCCGGAAGCCCCCCGTCCCACGCGCATTGCCGGTGAAGGGCTGGCTCCAGCGCCGCCCAAACCGACCCGGGTGGCCGATGTTCAGCCACCGGCTGCCATGGCGCCAGCCGCCATGGCTTCTCCAATGAAGCCCCCTGGGGGGCCGGCTGGCGCTCCGCCGCCTGCCACCTGGCAGCCGCCGGTTGCGGTGACGCCGGTTGCAGCAGGGGGTGGGATTGGCAAGGCGACGGTCGAACGCATGATTGGCCAGGCCAAAAGTGACAACCGGTTGACCATTGTGCTGGTGTCCTCCCTGGTGCTGCTCGTGGTGGCCGGGCTGGTCAGTTACCTTGGCTATCTGGGATACAAGCAGCAGCAGGTGAATACAAAAATTGTTGTTGCTGAGCAGGAAACCCAACGGGGCAAACAGCAGGCGGAAGCAGCCCGCTCGGAGGTTGAGCGTCAAAAAGTTGAGCGTCAAAAATTGGATACCCCTCTCGATGCCAGCGCCATTGCCGCGGCGAACTCGGCTTCCGTGGTGTATCTCGAAGTTGGCTGGAAGCTGATCTACACCCCAACCGGACAACAGTTGTACCACCGCTTCCAGGACGGTTTGCCGCTGTTTGTACGCCTTCAAGACGGCACGATTGAACCGTGGTTGACCACGGATTCGAAGGGCAACCGCCCGATTGGCGGCGAACACACGGGCACGGGGTTTGTCGTGAGTGAGGATGGTTTCCTGCTCACCAACCGGCATGTGGCCGCGAGCTGGAAGTCGCGCTATGAGTTTCCAGATGCCACTGGCATGGTCTTCGATGTGGGTAGCGGCAATTGCACCTTTCTGGCGACCCTGCCGGAGTGGGTGCCCAGCGAGACGAAGCAGGCCGGAGGGAAGTTTCTCCAGGGTGGCTTCGAGGGACGCAACGACTACCTCTACGTGACCTTTGCCAACAAGACGCAGCGGATTCTGGGCCAGCTTTCGGTGTCTTCCGACCGCCACGACGTAGCCCTGGTCAAGATCGGTGTCCCGGGGCGCATCAAGCCCGTCGAACTGTTTGACGGCTACGACAGCATCAAGCCCGGTGACAGCGTCACGGTCCTGGGGTATCCCGGACTGACGCCGAAGAAATACGGTGTCGTTGCTTCCAAAGACATCTTCAACCGTGAGGCGCAGACCAGAGTGGTGCCCCATGTCACCGTCAGTTCGGGCGTCATCAGCTCGCTGCTGCGCGATGACACCTCGACGACCATCGCCGGTCGGGACCGGATCGTGAGCGTCATGGGGGACAGCTATCAACTCTCCATCAACTCGACAGGTCCGGGCAACAGCGGCGGACCGGTTTTCGATAACCGTGGGCGCGTCATCGCCGTGTTCAATGCGGGCGCCGAGCGCGTCACCTACGCCGTGCCGATTCGGTATGCCCTGGAGTTGATGAACCCGGCCAGCCGGTAGGTGCTGCCAGAAGCCACGTGCGCTGGCAGAAAGGAGAGACGGCCATGACGCAAGGTGTTGGTGACATCCAGCTTTCCCAACCGACGCTGGGCGTTGCTCTGCTGAGCGATGTGGGTTGTCAGCGGAGCGTCAATGAAGATTTTGCGCTTTCGGAAGTGCCCCCGGCTGAAACGTCGGAAGCCGCGCACAAGGGGACGCTGGTGGTGGTTGCCGATGGTCTTGGCGGCCACGCGGGAGGGGAGGTGGCCAGCCGGATGGCGGCGGAAGTCATCCGCCAGGTCTATTACACCTCGCCAGCCGAGCCGGCTGAAGCCCTGCGGGAGGCTTTTGTCGAAGCCAACCATCTGATCTGGGAGACCGCCCGGCGACACCCCCTGCTGCGCGGCATGGGAACAACCTGTACGGCGCTGGCCATCCGGGCATGGGAAGCCTTTGCTGCCCACGTCGGGGATACCCGTCTCTACCTGATTCGGGGCGGGCGTATCTACCAGATGACCGAAGATGATTCAGAGGTCATGGAGTATGTCCGCCAGGGGCGCCTGTCACGCGAGGCTGCTGAGCGGCATCCGGAGAAAAACATCCTGCTCAAGGCGCTGGGCACAAGGCCCACCATCACGCCGGGTTTCTGGGAGCGCCCCTTACGGGTATCCGTTGGGGATCAGTTTTTGCTGGTGTCGGACGGCCTGCACGACCTTGTCACCGATGAGGAAATGTACGCCGTCCTGCTCGACGCGCCGCCGGACATCGCCTGTCAACGGTTGGTTGATCTCGCCAAAGCACGTGGCGGCCACGACAACATCACGGTCGGGGTGGTGTGGGCGGCCGGTTCAGAGGGGGCTGCGCAGCCAGTGGGAGCTGTCCCCCTGCGGCTGCGCGAGACCCGGGAAGTGAGGGTCGTCTCATGATCGGCAGTGTGATTGGCACTTATCGCGTCGAATCCTGCCTGGGGACGGGTGGCATGGGGACGGTCTATCGCGGTGTGGATGTCATGCTTGACCGTCCGGTGGCCATCAAGGTTCTCAAGCCGGAACTCGTCAACAACCTGCAACTCATCGAGCGGTTTCGTACCGAAGCCGTTCTGCTGGCGAAACTCAATCATCCCAACATTGCAACGCTGTATGGCTTTGTGCCGATTGGCCCGCAGCAGTTCGCCATGGTGATGGAGTTCCTGCCGGGACTGTCTCTCGATGCCTGGCTGCGACAGTACGGGGCCATGCCGCTGGGCCAGGCCGTTGTCGTGTTTTCCGGCATCCTCGATGCCATCGGCCATGCCCATCAGCACGGCATCATTCACCGCGACCTCAAGCCGTCCAACGTCATGATGTTGCCGGATGGCACACCCAAGGTCATGGATTTTGGCATTGCCCGCGCCATGGGAAGCAGCCACCAGACACGGGTCGGCGCCATTGTGGGCACGCTCGAATACATGTCGCCCGAACAAATCCAGGGCAAGGAAGCCGATGCCTGCAGCGACATCTATGCGCTGGGGATTCTGCTTTACGAAATGCTGACCGGGCGCGTGCCCTTCGTTGCCGACAGTGAGTACGCCCTGCTTCAGGCACACATCCACAATCCCCCGCCGCCGCCACAGGTGTTGACGCCGACCATCCCGGAAACCGTCGCTCAGGTGGTCCTGCATGCCCTGGAGAAAGACCCGCTGCGGCGTTTCCAGACGGCGGAAGAATTCAAGCTGGCCCTGTCGCTGGCTGCTGCGCCGGGCCTCGCTTCAGTTCCTGCCCACCTGCGAGTGGCCGTTCAACTTCCACACGCGCCGCCGCCCGTAACACCCGTGGCGCCTGTGGCCGCACCTTTCACGCCGCCGGCCAGGGCCATACCGTCTGTGGCCAACCCCACCCTGCCACGTCCGGCGTTGAAGCCAACCGAACCGCCGTGGCGCAAGGTGCTCACCTGGAGCCTGGCCGGCTTTGCCGTCTTTGCGTTTCTGCTGGCGATGCTGGCTTATGTCTGGGTGCACCACCACCCGGCCACGCCACCGACAGGCAGCGTGACGACACCGCCTCTGCCGCCAGACAGGGAATCAGCTTCTTCCCAGATACCTGCTGCGACATCGCCGGTATCCATCGAGGAACGGCCGACCACGGTTCCGGAAACTGATCCAGAGAACATTCAGACCTTGCCACCACCCAGAGCGCCGGTTGGCTCGACCCCGGCAACACCACCATCGGTGGTTCCGCCACCGGTGGCATCCGACCGGGCGACGGCGCCGGAAGAGTCCAGGGAAAAGCCATCGCCGAAACGCAGGGACAAAGACCGCGCCGTGGTAAGTGAGCGCGAACGCCGCCGCCGCGAGGCCCTCAAAGCCCTCGACCAGTGACGGCGCACTGACCAGGAGAAAGTGAGGTGGACGATGAACCGCAGAAGAGGACCTTCCCGGTCGTGGACTTTCTTCGTCTTTATGATCGTTCTTCCCCTCATCCTGAGTTGGCAGTTCTCCAGCTCCGAGATGCTTCTCGTTGCGGGCCAAGCGCCCCAGGCTGCCAAACAGAAACCGGGGCGACAAACCACTGCCCGCGCCAAGCGTCCGATTCGCTTGCCCGGTTTGACACAGGCCCTCCGCATCAATGGCCTGTCAACGGCAGAGATTATCCGTGAGATTGAACGGCGCGGGGTTGATTTCGAGCTTACAGACGAGAACGAGCAGGCATTGCTGGCCGCCGGTGCCACGCCCGAAATTATCGAGGCTGTACGCCTCAACTAGCGTGGCATCCTTGCAGACCCGGTTGGCATGTACGAGAACGATACCCAGTCCAATGCCACGGCGACGAACAACAACGCATCGTCCTGGAAACAGGATGCTGAGTCGTCAGTCAACACGCCGCCGCCCCCAACTCCAGGGCCGGACTATGATGACATTTTCGACCAGGGGGTGGCGGCCCTGCGCAGTGAGCAGGCCGATCTGGCCCTGACCCACTTCACAACGGCCGCCAGCTTGAATCCTTCCGACCCGCGTGCCTTCTCGATGCTGGGGATGACCTGTCTTTACTGGAAGCCGGACCTCGCAATGGCTGAACGCCACATGCGGCGCGCCATCGAGTTGGGCGGCAGTGCCGCATTACGGGTAGCCCACGACCACGATGGTTTCTTCACCAGCGTTTGCTTTGGCTCCCTGTTCATCACTTCCCAGGATGTGACCTTCCGGGCGGATGATGGCCAACATACCTTTGCCGCCACCCGCGACAGCATCAGGGAATTCAAACTCAACGCCTTCGTCGGGTCGGAATACGGCGCTTTTCACATCAAGGTGCGCACGGGTCAGAACCAGACCAAAAACTTCAACTTTGCTCCCCGGACACAGCAGCGTTCTGAATCAGAGCTGGCTATCCGGCTCTACAACGCCGCCGGCCTGACGCGCCTCCCGCCCTCCAGAGACTAGCCTCCTCCAACCGTGTGTGGTGAAATCAAAACATCACCACACACGTATTGGGTCAGTCTGTCACGAGGGGATTACCTGCCGGCAGAAGCCAAAGGGCGCCAACCCGGCAGAGGGTTCCGGCCGTGAACGTGCCATAACGGGCGCGCAAGCGCTGCTGTCAAACCCTCAACCTGTGACTTCTGACTGACCGGGAAGAAGAGAGGTTGGGGGAGCGATGAACCACAAAAAGAGCACTTCCCGGTTGTGGGTCTGCCTTGTCTTTCTGGCTTTTCCAGTACTGACGCTGAGTGGGCAACCGTCGGTTTCCGGGAAAAACCTGGCTTCTGAACGGTTGCGCCAGACCGTCAAACAGAAAACCAGACGACAAACCGCCGGTATCGGACATCCCATGCGCCTGGTTGGGCGGGCAGAATGTTTTTCCCTCAACCACCCAAGCTGCAAAGGCGTTGCCCCACCCCACAACTGGAGGTCCTCCGACAACCCCCCGCAGGACCCGGCGCAGAATACGCCGCCTTCTGATGCCTGGGCGCCGGAGTATGAACCTCTCCTGAAGCAGGGCATGGAGGCCCTGTGGAGAAATGAACCGGATAAGGCAGAGCGTCTCCTGACAAAAGCGGCCGATCTGGAACCTTCCGGTCCCTACGCCTTCTCACTGTTGGGAATAACCTATCTGTACTGGAAAGACCAGTTGGGTGCTGCCGAGTACTGCATGCGCGAGGCCATCAAGCGGGGGGGAAGTGCCGTGTTCCGGGTCTTTCATGACCACGACGGCCTCTTTGTACGCAACTGTACCGGCTATCTGCATATCAGCGCCGACGGCGTGGCCTTCCAGGCCGACGATGGCCAACATACCTTTACCGCTGACCACAACAGCATCCGGGAATTCCTCCCCAATGAGTTCGTCGGATCGGAATATGCCGCCTTCCATGTCAAGGTGCGTGACAGCCAGAAAAAGACGAAAAACTACAACTTCGCCCCCTGGACGAATCGGCATGCTGAAAAAGAACTTGCTCTGCGGGTCTATAGATTTGCCACGGGGATACAGCCCGCCACCCCATAGCCTTGACCTCCCAAAAACTGTGGGTGGTGAGCTTGAGACCTCACCACTCACGGGATTGACTCACGTCTGCCTGTTGCCAGGAACTTAGGATTGGCCGCGGGCAATCGCGTCAAACTGCGTCAAATTGTACTGCCGCATGAGGCTGTGCAGCTTGTTCGTGTATTCCGGGTCCGTGGCATACCCGGCGCGGTGAATTTCCGCTGCAAACCGGAAGGCATCGTGCGTGTGCCGCATGGCTTCGGCGTAGCGCGGGCTTTGGGTGAAGAGCCGCGCGTGGTCAGCAAACGACTCCTGCGGCGTGTGGTATTTGCGGAATTGTGCGTTCACGTAAACGTCACGCCCGTTGATGACTTCGCGCGTCCGCATCGTCACCGAGCCGGCCGGCCCCGTGCCCTTGATACCGAAAAAGTTATTTGCCTGGCGGGACAACTCTGAGCGGCCCCAGCCGCTTTCCAGAATGGCCTGGGCAATGGTGACGGAAGCTGGCACGCCGGTCTCCCGCTGGTTGCGGATGGCATCCGCCGCAATCGAATCAATGAAAGCATTGCCCGTGCGTGGAATCTGCCCGATGGGTGCACTCCCACCCACGCCGGAAGGCGGCGGGCCCGGATTGGGGGCTGGTGTTGGAGCCGGGCGCGGCGCTGGCGCTGGCGCGCTGGATGACGGCGGCAGGCGCAGTTCCTGACCGGGATAGATGAGGTTCGGATTGCGAATGTTGTTGAGCCGGACGAGTTCATCCACCGTTGTCCCGTGCCGCTGTGCAATTTGGGATAGCGTATCGCCGGGGCGTACCGTGTACGTCCGGGCCGGCAGGCGCAGTTCCTGACCGGGATAGATGAGGTTGGGATTGCGGATGTTGTTGAGCCGGACGAGTTCATCCACCGTCGTCCCGTGCCGCTGCGCAATCTGGGACAACGTATCGCCGGGGCGTACCGTGTAGGTGCTGCCACCACCCTGCACCCGTGCCAGGGCCTGGGTCAGTGCCTGCCGGGTCTGTGGCCCGTAAATGCCGTCCACGGTGATGCCAGCATCCCGCTGGAAGGCGCGCAGGGCGGCATCCGTCCGGGGACCGAAAACGCCAGGGCCGGTGTTGTAGGCGGCTTCGGTCATGTAGCCAAGCCGGATGAGGGATTGCTGAAGCGCGCGGACGGCTTCACCCCGGTCGCCCTGCCGCAGTGTGGCCTGTGGCAGCCCGGTTGTCGGAGGTGTTGTGCTGGGAGGTGTTGCCGGTGGCGGCGTTGGAGCTGGCGGTTGCGGGGTCGGTGTGGGGGCGGGCGATGAACCGCCGGCTGCACGTCCCCGGTCATTGACCCAGTATTCAACCGGCCGGCTTCCGAAGGTGTCGCGTACGTGGGCGTAGTTGACATTGGTCGAACCGGCCTGCGCAATGGCCGGGCCGCGCTCGTTGATGTTGCCCGGACGCACGATGGCCACGTGGCCAATCCCGCCTGGGTTCTTCCACCCGACCATCGTCGGGTGTCCCTCATTGGCCAATCGCTGGGCTTCTTCGGCGCTGACCCGCCGCCAGCCGTGCTGCGCGCCGTGCTGACGCAGCCAGTCCATGGTGGCATTGGCGTCGAGTTCACGGCTCTGGCTGTAGTTGTAAACAGTCGTCGGCTGACCGGTCCGTTTGTCCACCCAGTGCGGAATTTCAGCGCCCATGGCGCGGGTGACATCCCAGACAAAAATGTTGCAGAACGTGTCCTTGATGCCGTCGCCGCTGGAGTCACGGATGGCGTAGCGCGGGTTGTGCGCCACGGCAAACTGGTTGATGACGTTGTTGTAGGTCTCCGGTGTCCGGTGGTTGGGATCGCCTTTGAGCGGCGCATCAATCGGGCGCGCGGCATTGGTGTTCGTCGTCCCGGGTGCCGGGCGTGTGCCGTCGTAGATGAGGCCCGAAGTCAGCCGCGCGCGCGTCATGGCGCCGGCGGTGGAAAGTTCTGCCCGGCGTGTGGCGGCTTCCTGGGGTGTGGCCGTGGCAGCGCTGGTCGTCTGACGGCGTGCCGTTGTTGCCGGGGTTGTGGTTTGACGCGAGACGGGAGGTGGCGAGGAAACCTGCCGGGTACGAACAGACATAGCGCGAGCCTCTCTTTTCCGGGGTCGGGATTCCAGGGATTGCGGCCACATTCATGACCTTCTGACCTGGCAACCAGGTTATCGGGTGGCTTCGGCAGATGTTGCATCCATGTTGCCGAAAAACATGCTGATGTTCTCCAACAAGCCTTCGCTTCCGGCGTCGCTTTTGATGAATGCTGCTAGAAAAACCGGCGTGAGTGATGTACTTGTGAAGTGTGCTCCTCTTGAAGCTGAACGACTGACCAGGTTGTGTTGGCACTTGGGGACGGCCGGCTGGCTCCTGCTCTATGACGAAAGGAAAGCAACGGGAAGCTGCGGCCTGTGTGCGAAGTTTCGGGAATGCTACTGAAGAAACGAGGCTCCCCCTCTATGCCGGACTCCCTTGCCTGCCTTGCCTCCACCACGACCTTCGTCGAAGGGGATGTTTCTCCGCCGGACAGCAACCAGGCTGGCATCAATCAACTTGTGGAAGATGTCTATGCTGAGTTGCACCGTCTGGCGCACGCTCACATGCGGCGCGAACAGGGACTGCATACCCTGCAAACCACGGCGCTCGTTCACGAAACCTACCTGCAACTGGCCAAGTACAAGCACCTGAACCTTATCTAACCGACGGCTGTTTTTCGGTCTGGCCAGTCGGATCATGCGTCACATTCTGGTGGACTATGCCCGTAGTGCCAAAGCGGCCAAGCGTGGCGCGGACTGCCGTCTGGTATCGCTTCAGGAGATACCGGCAGTGGCCGGACTGCCAAGCGCGGACATTCTGGCCCTGCACGAGGCCCTGCTCCGCCTCGAAGCCCATGACCCAAAACTGGGGCAGGTACTTGAACTGCATGCCTTTGGCGGGCTGACCAACTTGGAAATTGCCGAGGCGCTGGGAGTGTCACTGCGCACCGTTAATCGGGAGTTGGCACTGGCCCGGGCCTGGTTACGGCGTTTCCTGTCCGTCAGTACGCCGGGTTCTGACGCTGAAGCCGCGGGCTGCCCGACGGCGGCCTGATTCGTCAGGTTTTCCCAAAAACAGAAGCAGGAGGTCATCCCCCCATGGCCACCGACTTGTCTGCTGATCGCTGGGCGCAGGTCAACGAAATCCTGCGCCAGGCGATAGAACTGCCTCCGGCGGCCCGCCGTGAGTTTGTGCAAACGGCCTGTGGCGGGTATCCGAGCCTGTGCCGGGAAGTGTTGGAGTTGCTTACGGCCTACGAGGCGGATGAGGCTTCGTGGAACTTTGGCTCTTCACCGCTGGTTGACCATGCTCTCCGCGCCCTGGCCGCCAGGCAAACCACGTCGGTTCTCGAAGATAAGGTTGGTCCCTACCGCATTCTCCACGAACTCGGCACCGGGGGCATGGGAACCGTCTATCTCGCCGTGCGGGATGACCTGGATTTTGAACAACGGGTCGCCATCAAAATCGGACACCAGTACGCCTTCAACCGCGACTTTTTGCAGCGCCGTCTGCGAACCGAACGGGCCATTCTCGCCCGCCTCGAACATCCGAACATTGCGCGCCTGCTGGACGGCGGAACAACCCGGAACGGGCTGCCCTTTTTCGTCATGGAGTACGTACCGGGCGTGCCCATTACCGCCTACTGCCAGCAGCGACAGCTCACGACGCGGCAACGGTTGGAAATGTTCCAGTCGGTGTGCCAGGCCGTGCATTACGCCCATCAGAATCTGGTCATCCACCGCGATCTCAAGCCGGGCAACATCCTCGTGACGGAGGACGGCATACCGAAGCTCATTGATTTTGGCATTGCCAAGCTGCTGGACGAGCAGACCTCCACAGCCGAAGCCCACACTGTCACCCGCCAGCGGGCGATGACCGTCCCTTATGCCAGCCCCGAACAGGTGCGCGGGGAAGCTGTGACCACGGCGACGGATGTCTATGCGCTGGGCGTCCTGCTGTATGAGCTGCTCACCGGCTGCCTGCCCTTTCATGTCGAGAAGGTCAGCGAAGGAAAGCCATCGTTGGAGTACCTCATTCAACAGGTCGAGCCGCCGCCGCCCAGCGTGGCGGTGCGGCAGCCGGAGAAGATGCTGAAACCGTCCGGTTCACCAGCCGAGGTCCGGCCGGCGTCCAGCCGGGAACTGGCCGGCGACCTGGATGCCATCGTCATGCGGGCCATGCACAAGGACCCACCGGCGCGGTACGCCTCAGCGGAACAGTTGGCCGCCGACATCGAGCACTATCTGCAGGGATGGCCCGTGCTGGCGCGCGGTGCGTCAGCGCGCTACCGGCTGCGGAAATTCCTGCATCGCCACCGGGTCACAGCCGGCCTCACGCTGGTGTTCATCACCGCGCTGGCCGTCACCACCGTCATTTCACTCCGGCAGGCCCATCTGTCCGCGCTGGCCGAGGAGCAGGCCAAACGGCAGTTTCAGGAAACGTGGTCGCTGGCGCGCTCGAACATCTTTGAGCTGCACGACGCCATCGAGCGCCTGCCCGGTTCGACTTCCGCCCGTGAGGTGCTGGTACAGCAGACGCTGATCTACCTTGACCGGCTGGGACAACAGGCCAGTTCCGATCCAAAATTTCAGCGCGAACTGGGACGCGCCTACATCCGCGTGGGTGAGGTTCAGGGGCGCCCCTACGCCGCCAACCTCGGCGACGTGCCCGGTGCGCTGAAAAGTTACGAAACCGGACGCCAGTGGCTGGAGAAAGCCTGCCAGTTGCAGGGAAATGACTTTGAGTGCCTGCGTGACCTGAGCATCAGCTATGAGCGGCTCGGTGAGCTGGTGCTGTATCGCAACCGGGACTTCACTGCCGCCCGTTTCCATCTCGACCGGGCAGCAACGCTCCGCGAGCGCTTGACCAGACTCCACCCGGAGCATCCCGAAGTCCGCTATCTCACGGCGACGCTGGCCATTGCCAATGGTGACTGGTATCACATGCAGGGCAACGCCATAGATGCCCTGAAGCACTTTGCCAGAGCTTACCGCCTGCTCGAACCGGTGGCCACGGGACCCGCCGCCACGCTGGCCTGTGAGCGGAAGCTGGCCGGTGTTCTTCAGCGCAAAGTGTATTGCCTGCTCAACCTGGGGACGTTTCTCAGGCACTCCGGGCTGCCGGCTGAAGCGCAGCGCGTGTACCAGCGGGCATGGGGCCTCCATCAACGCGCGCTGGCCCTGCGCCAAAAACTGTTGGCTTCGCAACCGACCTCGGTTGAACTCCGGCGCTCGGTTCTGGACAGCCTGGTGGATGAAGCCGAGATCAACGGCCGGCTCAGGCAATTTGCTGTCTCACGAAGGCAGTTTGAGACGGTCTTCCGGCAGTTTGAGGCTTTGGCATCGGAAGACCCCACGAACCGCGAACTGCTGCTGGACATCGTTTCTCTGCTGAGCCGCTTTGCCAATATGGAAGAAGACGCAGGCCATCCGGCGGAAGCTCTCGCGCAGTGGCAGCGTATCGAAGCCTATCGGCAAAAATTGCAGGAAGTCGGTTCTGTGGCAACGGAAGCTCAGGGGCTTCAGGCGGAAGTGCCCCTCAACCTGGCAAGATTGGCCGTGCAGTGCGATGCGTTGGCTGTCGGCTGGCAGGCGGTCCAACGGCTGGAAGCCATCATCCCCAACCTGCCGGATGACCTCCAGCGGGTGCGGTATTGGCGCACGCTCGTGGAAGCCTACCGACGCCTGGGCAATCCCGGCGCGTCCCTGGCGGCCAAAGCCCGGTTGGCGCAGTGGCTGGCGCAGTCCGGGACCGAAGGGGCATCGCCCGCGGTCCTTGGAACGGCGGCTGATCTGTACTCGATACGTCGCTGGGGCTGACCAATCCCCACCGGGCGCTGACGCTGCTGCGCACTCTGGCAGCATCTGACGCACCAGGGAAAGAAAGCATCCAGCCCTTGTTCATCAAGGCCCTGGAACAGGTTGGAGATGAAGCCGGAGCCAACCGTTACCGCCAGACGTACGCAGAAATCACACGGGCGCTGCTACAGGACACGCCCTAGTACGGCAATGTCCCGTTGAAGACCGCGTCGAAAACCGGAAACTGCCCGGAACACCACCCTGTGTGCTTTGTCTGGTATCACCCGCCGGTTCAGCCGGCAGAAACTGCTGCCCGGTGCGCCGGCAGACTGAACCCTTCGGGAGACGTGACAGCACACGCCGCCCAAACCCGCTCGGCACAGGCATGGCCGCTGGCGACGGCACTCTCGATGGTGGCCGGCAGCCCGGTATCCGTCCAGTCACCGGCCAGGTACAGCCCGGCGATACCGGTTTCGTGCGCCGGGCGGAGTTTTTCGGCCGCCGGGGTCGCCGCAAAGGTGGCGTGCTGTTCCTTGATGACCCGCGCGTGCACAAGACGTGCCGTATTGACCTTTGACATAACCCGGTTGAGATCGGATAAAGCCAAATCAATCAAGGCTTTAGATGGCAATTGCGCCGTTTCGCGGGCGGCGCTGATGACGAGCGAAACGTGATAGTAAGGTGAAACCGGCGTCGTCAGCGCGCGTTTGTCGAAAGCCCACTGCATGGTTGTGCCCAGCAGTCCGACGAATGGCGCTTCCAGCACCGGACGGTCAAACCACAGGTTGACCGAAACGATGGGTGAACTGGTCAACTGCGCGGCGGCCGGAATGAGTGTCCCGGCGTACCGGGCGACATCGTGGTAGGGGGCCGTACTGATGCAGGCATCGCCGGGCAACATTTCACCGTTGGCCAGAATGACGCCCCGGAAGCGCCCCTGCTCGACGGCAAGGGTTTTGACGGTGGCCTGGCAGCGTACGCTGCCGCCCCGCGCCTCGATAAAACGCTGCGCCTGCCCCGTGTAGAGTTCACTCAAACCCACCGTCGAGACGGCCAGCCTGGCATCCTCAAAGCTGCCTCCGAAGCCCTGCTGGAGCACCCGCATCAGCAGGACGGCGGCCGCCCGTTCCGGGGTTTCATTGAGTGTGGCCATGATGAGCGGGTCCCAGAAGCGTCTTCGCATGCGCGCCGACTGTCCGCAGTCGTCCAGCCACTCGGCTGCGGTGAGATCGGCCAGGCGCGTCCGGTAGTGGTGTTTGTGGCGGTACAGGTTCCACCCCAGCCGCAGCAGTCCGAGCTTGTCACGCAGCGACAGCCCGCCCAGTCCGAGCAACCCGCCCAACAGGTGCAGCGGCGCCGGAAGCGGCGGGCACCGGAACGACGCCGCGCCTTCCGGCGCAAGGAAGTCCACCCGTGGGGCGTCAAAGGTGCGTACCAGGTGGCGGCTGCCAATGCGTTCCAGAAAGCGCAGCGTTTCGTGATAGCAGCCCATCATCAGGTGCTGCCCGTTGTCCACGGTGTCGCCGGTCACTTCATCCCGGAACGAATAGGCGCGGCCGCCCAGTCGTGGGCGGCGCTCCAGTACCGTGACGCGCACGCCCCGTTCCGCCAGCGCCGTCGCGGCGCTCAAACCGGCAAAACCCCCGCCAATGACAATGCAGTGAAATGGTCGCATCACCATGTTGCAGGAAAAAGGCGCGCCACATTGCGGAGCGCGCCCTGCCCACGTTCAAGCGGTAAACGTCTCTGCTCAGGGAATCCGAATGACCTGTCCGGGATAGATCAGATCGGGATTTTTGATGGTATCGCGGTTGTGCTCATAAATGTTTTGCCAGGTCGTCCCGTACTGTGCGGCAATCCTGCTCAGCGTGTCGCCGGGCTTGACCGTGTAGGTCTGTCCGCTGCCCTGACCGTCGGCCGTGATGGCAAACACCAGATCGCCCGCACTCAGGGAAGGGTCAATGATCTGCCAGGCCTTGAGCATTTCCTGCTGGACGGCGTCAGTTGTTGAGCCGGAAAGCGTCAGGACGCCATTTTCCTCCGAAGCCGAGAAATTGGCGACGCCGTGCCGGTGTGCCATATCAATCAGCGCGCGGTATTTTTCCGTTGCAGACATGATGTGCCCTCCTTGATCCCTTATTGTTCAGTCAGCCCGTCGGAAATGACTTTTTTTGGCTTGGCCGAACCGACGGCGGCCAACGCCTGTGCCTTTTTGCCCTTTGGTACGGTGCCCTTGACCGTCGCCTCACCATTCATGACGGTGACGGTCACGCCCGTAATTTTTGCCTTTTGCAGGGCAGCCTCAATGGCGCTTTGGAGCTGGATGTCTTCGGGAGATGGTTTTGGCGGTTCTGGTGCAGGGGGTGGCGGTTCCGGGGCCTTTTGTTGCGTCGGTGGTGGTGCTTCCGGTTTCTTCTCTTCGGAAGAGCAACCGCTGGACAGCACCAATCCGGCGGCAACAACCAGCCCGAGTGTGGCGGTTGCCAGTCCTGAATGGCGACGAATAAGCATGGGTTCTGCTGGCTCCTGAGGCAGTGATGAGGTAAAGCGGGCGCACGCTAGCATGGCTGTCAGACTTTGCCTAGCGCCGGGGAGAGAAGGTAGGGAATGGTATGAGGAGAGAGGGGCTCAATCTTCTTGGGTTTGCTGTATGGAAGCCACTCAGGTCGGAACCAAAAACTCATCAAAGTCCGCCCCATTCGCCTTCCCAACCCTTACCTCCTCACGCGGAGCTTCGGAGAGGTGATTCTCCACGGCTCTGCAGCTCCGCATGAGGAAGTCAGTCTGGCGGAGCGGATGGCGTGTCATGACTGTGGTTCAGTAGGGATTCGGGACGCCCGCCACACAGCGCGCCGTGTCGCGGGCAATGAGCAACTCTTCATCGGTCGGGATGACATAGGCCGCCAGACGGCTGCCTTCGCGGCTGATGACGCCTTCCCTGCGGTTCACGAGCGCCTGGTTTTGCGCCGGGTCGAGTTCGAGACCAAACCACTCCAGCCCCTCACAGATGCGTGTGCGGACTTCAGCCGCATTTTCCCCGATGCCACCGGTAAAAACGACGGCATCTGCGCCGCCCATTGCAGCCAGGTAGGCTCCGATGTACTTCCTGGCCCGGTAGCAGAACATTGCCACCGCCAGTTTGGCGCGGCGGTCGTCATGCTCGTGGATTTCATCGAGCAGGTCGCGCATATCGTTGGTCAGCCCGGAAACACCCAGCAACCCCGACTGTTTGTTGAGCAGCGCCTCGATTTCCCGCGCCGTGAAACCTTCTTTCATTTCAAGGAAATCCACAATCGAGGGGTCAATGTCGCCGGCACGGGTGCCCATCATCAGCCCTTCAAGCGGCGTGTAGCCCATGGAGGTGTCCACTGACGCCCCGGCCCTGATGGCACAGGCAGAACACCCATTGCCCAGATGGAGCGCGACAATGTTGGTTTCTTCTCGTGATTTCCCAGTCAGTTGGCGGTAACGATAGGCCACATAGCGAAAGGAAGTTCCATGGAAACCATACCGCCGCAGCCTGTGCCGCCGATAAAGCTGGTAGGGCAGGGCATAGAGATAGGCCACTTCGTTCAGGGTTTGATGAAAGGCTGTGTCAAAGACGGCCACCTGGGGAAAACCAGGACCGAACACTTCCGCCCCGGCCCGAATGCCCTTCAGATTGGCCGGGTTGTGCAGTGGCGCCAGATCAATGCAGGCCTCGATGCCACGGATGACCTCATCCGTGATGAGCGTCGAGTGGGTAAAGCATTCGCCGCCGTGAACCACCCGGTGGCCGATGGCGTGGATGTCCGCAACGCTCTGGACTTCCGCAATCCCTGATTCGCCGGAACAGGCCCAGCGCAGGATTTGTTCGACAGCCTGGCGATGGTCGCGGACCGGGGCGGTTTGGCGTGAAACCTTGCCGTCCACGCGGAAGGTCAGCACGGCCTCGCCGCCGATGCGTTCGATGATGCCGGAGGCCAGCCGGCGGTCGGCGTTGTGCTCGATGGCGTCCACGTCGGTGGCGATGATTTGAAACTTGACCGACGAACTGCCGCAGTTGAGAACGAGAATGTTCATAGTTCCAGGCCCTTCGGAAGGAGTCTGTCAGAGGAAGATGTCAGAACGTGCAGTATGACCGGCGCCGCCTGGCAGACTGGACGGTTGCCTTCCAAAGTCGCTGTTCTCCAACCGGAGGCGGGAACATAACGGTCGCTTTGGTGCATGGCCCGTGGTGGGTGGCTTCCTGCGCGGTGTCGTTGGGGGGTGCCCATAGCAACCCCTCGTTGCCATTCTGTTTTTCAAGTAGGATTGAAGGCAACGTCTGCCCGCGCAGGCACGTCCACGTACCTGTGTGTCACCGACCTTCACCGAACGACAGTCCCGAAAGCGGCGACAAAGAAAAGCGGCGACAAGCGACGAGGAAACCATCCCATGCGTGCCCTGATCCTGCTTTGCATGACCCTGTGGCTCGGCGCTCCGGCCGTTGCCTTCCCGTCCCTCCCCGGCGCTCAGGGGGCGGCCGCACCGGATGCCCTTGCGGCCTACAACCAGGCCACCCAGGCGCTGTCGGCCGGAAAGTACGAAGAAGCCATCCAGTTGTACACCCAGGCCATCGAGCGGAAGGCAGACTTCCCGGAAGCCTACAACTGGCGCGGATTCGCCTACCGTGCCACCGGACGGCGCGAAGAAGCGCGCCGGGATTTCGACCGCGCCATCCAGTTACGCCCCAACTACGCCAAAGCCTATGAGCTGCGCGCCCTGACGCTCTATGAACTCGGCCAGTACGCCGATGCCGTCAAGGACTACACCGAGGTGTTCAAGCTCGATCCCAAGTCCCAGTCCAATATCGGCTACCGCGGCCTGTGCTATTTCGGGCTGGAGCAGTACGACGAGGCCATCCGTGACTTTGATGCCGCCATCAAGGCCAGCCCCCGTGAAGCGCTCTGGTTTGTCTATCGGGGACGGGCTTACGAGGCCAAACGCGACAGCAAACGCGCCCTGTCGGATTATGAGCAGGCGTTGCTGTTGGACCCGAACAATGTCCGGGCGCGGACGGCGCGGGGCGTGGCGCTCTACGTGCAGGGGCAGTTTGAACGCGCCATTGCCGATTTCGACGTGGTCCTGCGCACCGAACCGAACAATCAGGACATGCTGGCCTACCGTGGCCAGGCCCATATCGAACTCAAACGCTTCGACCAGGCAGTAAAGGACTTCGACGAACTCGTGCGGCTCGATCCCAACAACGCACGCGGTTACGTCGGACGCGGTTTTGCGCGCTATCAGGTCAAGGACTATGCACTGGCGAAAGCGGATTTTGACCGCGCACTGGAACTTGACCCCAACACGGGCAAGGTCTTTTGCTACCGCGCCATGACGCACCGTGAGATGGGGCAACTGGAAGCCGCCGATGCTGATTTCAGGCAGTGCTTCACGCTCGATGTCGGGCAGAAGACCGTGTACGGCAAGGCTGCCGAAGATGTGGCCGCACAGCTTGAGGCGGCCACACCACCGCCCCAGACCGCTCCACCACGCCGCCAACCGCCGGATGACCGCGCCGAACCGCCGGACGACTCTGCCGGGCGGCGTGGGCGTCCACGGCGGGTTGTAACCGGGATGCCTCCCGGCCAGGATACCGAGCCACTGCCGGATGACCAGCCGGCACGTCCGGGGCGTTCCACGCCGCGCCCGAACCCCGCCCCAACCGATCCGGACCCGCTGCCGGGCGGCGGGATGACCACCGGTGGCTCATCTGCCGGCATGGTATCAAGCATCGGGAACACTCAGGCATTGGCTTTTCTGCGGGCGATTCGGGACGGCAACGAAGCGCGCGTGCGGCAGATGCTTCAGCAGGGGATGTCGCCCAACGTGGTGGCAGCCAACGGCATGACGGCACTGATGATCGCGGCCGATAGTGGCTACGGGCGGATTGTCCAGGCATTGTTGCAGGCGCAGGCCGATGTCAGCGCGGTGGACAGCCAGGGACGAACGGCGCTCATGTATGCCGCGCGCACCGGCAACATCGAGTGTGTGACGGCGCTGCTCAGTCGGGGTGGCATCGGGGTTGATGCGCAGGATGAAGAAGGGATGACGGCGCTGATGCACGCCGCTGACCGGGGCCACCGGGCGGCCGTACGGGCGATTCTGGCCCGGCGTCCCAACGTCAATGTGCGCAGTCGCACCGGGATGACGGCCTACACGCTGGCCGTGCGCAACGGCGACATCGAAATCGTCAACGCCATCCGCGCTGCCGGCGGCCGCTAGTGGCTGCCGGCTCTACGGGGCGGCAGCTTTCCACGCCGGTTGGGCCGTCAACTCCCGCAGCAGGGCCACAACACCGGGTTTGCCTTCACCGATGAGTCGGGCGCGGCGCGCGCGGTAGTCTTCCAGTACCGCCAGCGCCCGGGTGCGCAGGTGTTTTTCCTCGTCGGTTTCCGCGCTTCCTCTGGGAACCGCCCAGGTAAATCCGCCGGTAGCCCGCGTCTGGGTCGGGATGTGCCGGAAATCCCGTTCGACGAACTTGCCGGTTTCCGCCTGAGAGGTTCCGGCCGTGACGAAGAAATCCACGGCGGCGTCGGGATAGCCGAAAAGATAGCCGTAGCCCCGCCAGCGGGCGGCCGGCTCCGCCTGCTCAACGGTGTGTACAACGGCCATCGGGTGCGCGTTGGGCGTCAACCCGAAAGAGGCAAAATAGGTCGGATGGGCCCGGATGGCCCGCTCCAGAGCCGCGCGGTTGAAGACCACACCTTCAGCATAGCGCTTCCCGTCATACACGGCCGCAAAGGTGAGCACATCGGCATAAAAGCGGTCGCCGCACCGGAAACGGGCCAGCAGGGCGCGCGTTGTCTCGATGTCGGCCAGTTCCGGCTTGGCAACCTCGAACTGAAAGCGTACGTAGCCACTGCTCATCGGCTTGAGATCGGCGGCAATGGTGTACAGGGCTTCGGAATCCAGCATGGCCAGAAACAAAGCCTCGGCGCGGGCGCGTTGTTCCGGCAGCAGGCCGTCCAGCGAAAAACAGTCGGCCCACGCGGCCGCTTCTTGGGTGCGGGATTGGGCCTGAAAGCCCTGTTGATGTTCCTGAGCGCGGGCCGTGCTGGGGGCTGGCCACGCGCCGAACGACGCCAGCAGCAGTGCCAGCGCTACGCATAGCCAGGTGCGGTGCGGAAAGCAGTCAGAACGGTTCAGGAGCATGGAGCGGAACCAGTTGGCGAAGCCGGGTCAGTGCTTGTGCGGCTTTCCGCCTTCGTGGCCTTCCCTGGAGCTTTCTTTGGGACTGTCCTTCTGAACCCAGAGCACGCGCCCGGTGCGGTCAATGTAGGCCGTCCGCTTGTCCACCACGACCTGCGCCACCCCGCCCATGAAGCGGTGCGTGTGGGAAAACTGGGGGGGAATGACCATTTTGCCGGTGCGGTCAATGTAGCCGTAGAGATTGCCGACTTTGACCGCGGCCAGTCCCTCGGAAAAGTCTTCGGCATCGTCAAACTGCGGTGGAATGACCATCTTGCCGGTTTTGTCAATGTAACCGTACTTGCCGTCCTGTTTGACCCACGCCAGCCCTTCCCGGAAGGCATAGGTGCTGTCAAAGATGGCTGGAATGACGAGCCTGCCCGTGCGGTCAATGTAGCCGTGCTTGCCGTTGATGCGTACTCCGGCCAGCCCTTCCCGGAAGCCAAAGGTGTTTTCGTACTGGACGGGAATGACGACCTTGCCGGTGTTGTCAATGTAGCCAAATTTGCCGTCTTCCCGAATCCAGTAGAGCATGTCTTCCGTGGATGACGTTGGCGTCGTTTTCTGTTCCGAAGCCGCTCTTGCGGCGGCAGCTTTGGGGGAACGGGGTTTTTCCTGTGCCGTGGCGGCCATTGCCGGCAGCCCGATGAGAATGACCAATGTCATCAAACGATGCAGGAAGTGATGCATGGGACAAAGACCTCACCAGAGACGTATGTTGGTTATCATTCGCCGGCTGCCCACTATAAAGCGGATGTTTTTGGATGGGAAGTCACAGAAACAGGAAAGATACGAAATCCAGCCACGCTTGTGACCCTTGGGGCAACGTGGCAGACTCCACGACCGCTATGACAACTTTGGCCGCCGTTCTGGAAAGAGCCACCCGCTTTGAACCGCTGACACCGCCGGAAGCCCGGTTGTTGCTGGGGACGACGGATTCGGCGGCGCGGCAGGACATTTTTGCGGCCGCGCAGGCGTGCAAGCAGGCGCTTGTGGGGCCGCGTGCGACATACGTCGTCAATCTGAACCTCAACTTCACCAACATCTGCGCCCTGCACTGCACCTTCTGCGCCTTTCGCCGCGAAGCTGACGCCCGCGAAGCCTATGCCCACAGCATTGACGCCGCCGTGGAGAAGGTTGTGTGGTATCGCCAGGAGTACTCCATTACTGAAGTGACGATTCAGGGTGGACTCAACCCGGCCCTTCCGGTCAGCTACTACTTTGACCTGCTGCGTGCGCTCAAACAGACGTGCCCGGACGTGCACCTGCACGCCTATTCGCCGCAGGAAATTGACTTCATCCAGCAGCGGAGCGGCTGGACGCTGGGCCGGATTTTTGATGCCCTGCGCGAGGCCGGGCAGGGCACGCTCTGCGGGACGGCCGCCGAAATCCTCGTCGAACCGACGCGCCATAGAATCTGCCCGGAGAAAATCAGCGGGGCGCGCTGGCTGGAAATCGTCCGGGCGGCGCACCGGGCCGGCACACGCACGACATCCACCATGCTGTTTGGGCACATCGAGTCGCTGGACGACCGGGTGGCGCACTTGGATACCCTGCGCCGGTTGCAGCGCGAGACCGGCGGTTTGACGGAGTTCATCCCGCTGCCGTTCATTGCCGCCAAATCACCCCTGGGGCGCGCCGTGGGTCGCCGTGAAATTGACGACGAAGAAGTGCTGCTTGTGTTGGCAGTGGCCCGGCTGTTCTTCGGATGCGATCTCATGCATCTGCAACTCGGATGGGTCAAACGGGGGCTGGCGCTGGCCCAGCGCAGTCTGCTCTGTGGCGCAGATGACTTGGGCGGCACGTTGC
>NC_016024.1:0-102500 GCF_000226295.1 Chloracidobacterium thermophilum B | reverse complement strand
TCTGGATTGCCTCTGAAGACCACGATTTTGAAGAAGTCCGGCACACCACCATTCTCGACGCCAATGGAAGTCCGCTCACCCTGACCTATCCAACACGTCCGCCCGGACAGCCATCTGTCGGTGCCATCCTCCTCGATGGCCAGGTCGAAGCCACGCTCCAGCAACTGGAAGCCGCCCTGCCCCGTACGGAATTCACGGCTGACCTGTGCCAGAAACTGTCGGCAACCTATGCTCTGGGAAGCGCCTGGTGTGACGCCTTTGCCCGCTGGCTTCACCACCTCTTCGCGCCGTTTGGCGTCATCCTCGTTGACCCGCGCGACGAACACCTGCGCCGACTGACACAACCCGTGATGGAGGCGGTCATCCACCAAACTCCAGAGCTGATTGCCCGGCTTGTAGAGCAGGCGCAACGGTACGCATCCAACGGACGACAGCCACAGGTCAAAGTCAGCCCGACTTCAACGACCCTGTTCCTCGAAGTGGACGGCAGCCGCACAGCCTTGCTCCACGATGGAAACCGCTTCCAGCTCAAGTCAGCACCGGAGAAGACCTACACCACACTGGATTTGGTCCACATTCTCCGCCAAGAACCACTGCGCCTGACGCCCAGCGCACTCCTGCGACCGGTTCTCCAAGACGTTCTGTTCCCGACCGTGGCCCAGGTCGTCGGACCAGCCGAAATGCAGTACCTGAGTCAATCCCAAGTTATCTACGACTATCTCGGAATTCACGCGCCGGCCCGTTGGGCGCGCGCCAGTGTGACGCTGCTTGAAAGTCGCCATGCGAAGACGCTCGATAAACTTGGCCTCACGCCAGCATCCGTTTTGCTTGGGACACAGGAACTCGCCCGCCAGGCGATGACAAAACTTGCTGATACCAAAACACTTGACTGCTTCCGGGAAGTGAAAGCGACGTTTGAGGCAGAACTCGACCGCCTCAAACAGTCCCTGCACGAAAGTGACCCGTCCCTGGCCGAAGCACTTGAACGCGGGCGGGAAAAAATCTTTTACCAGCTCAACGGCCTCGAACAACGCTTTCTGACCAACCAGGCCCAGCGCCACGCCACGCTGCTACGCCAGATCGAGCGGGCCACGGCTGCCCTTGCCCCCTTTGGCAAACCCCAGGAACGAGTCCTCAACATTCTGAGTTTCCTCGTCAAATACGGGTCGCAGCTTTTGACGCACATTTACCACCAGCTTGATTTCAGTACGTCTGACCACCAGTGGCTTTCACCGGCCCCGGCCGGGCCCGATAAATCCGAAGCAGCGGGTCCTGCCCCCCGGTAATTTCCTCTCCCCAGCGTACCTCCGGGAAGGCTCCACTCCCGTCTGACCACGCGAAGTAGTAGTCCACTTTGTAATCAGTCAGCATCCGTGCCACTTCTTCCGGGTCTGCCTGAGCCGGGGCGACACCGTAGTATTGCCCACGCAGAAACCAGGTCAGGTACAAGGACTGATGCCACTCCCGGTTGGACGCAATCCGCCCCTGAACGCCAAGCTGGGCACGCATCGCTTGGGCCTGCCGGTGCACTTCCCGGTAGGACTCAAACGCACCATCCTTCCGCAAAGCATCTCTTGCTAAAGCTCTTGCTGGATGCCAAGTAAAGGTTCCTATCACAAACAAAAGCAGGACAAAGTGTAGCTTCCTGGGAACTTTAAACTGGGATCCGGTCAACCACACCAACCACGCCCCGGCGACGAGCACCCAGTAAGCCAGCGGTAGCAGATGCCGCGCCTCGACATAAACTGCTGCGTGGCCGGCGACATAGAGCAGGATACCTGAAAGCAGCACACCAAAACGCCGCCGCAGCGCAGAAACAAACCAAACCCCAACCATCATGCCGAGCACAATGGGTAAGGTTAGCCAGGAATACTCACGGCTGTATGCAAAGGCAGTGACGCGCAAGCGAAAAATCGTCATGAAGACCTGATAATGAGCGTACTCAAACGACTCAAACGGGCTCCACGGCTGGATAGGTAAGGATGTGGGATCAGTCCAAAAACTCGTATCCCCTGCTTCCATAGGAGCAAAGAACCTCATTTCTCTTGGATTGATGAAAGGATGTACGCAGTTCATCCGCGGCCCTGCCCAAGCATACGTAATCCTTCCTGCCGAGCCAGACATCCACACGCCGTACTTTGCCTTCAGGGCAACCATCCAGATAGCACTCACACAACCCGCCACCCACACAGATGAACCAAGCAAAACGGCAGCGCAAACGCCTTCGCAAAATACCCAAGCGCCACCAAAAACCCACCCCACACCGACGCCCGGACATCCAGCCTCCCCTCCACCAACCACGCCGCGTACCACACCAGCACCGTCGCCACGAGTAGGTCCGGCGTAATGACATGCAGGGCATAGTACACGGTGAGCGGAATTGCCCCACCTGTCGCAATCGCACGCATCCACATGGGGCAGTCCCCCAGAAGGCACCACACACCTCCCAGCGCCACGCCGCCACTCATCAGCAACACCAGCTTGATGGCCACCTGCGGCGGCAGCCCCAAAAGCCGTAACACGGCTGTCAGCCATGAGATGAGCGGACTCCAGTACGCATTGATGGCACCCCATATATCGCCCCGCACATACTTCTCAGCAATGTCCAGGTAGGCAATGCCGTCCGGGTTGATTTGGAACTGGTATGCCGCCAGCAAACCCAGCCCCAGCGCCGTGTAAGCCAGCAGAATCCAGGTCAGCGGATGACGCACCAAGCTTCCCTGCCCGGCCAGCTCCGGGGACTCACTGGTGACACACTCCCTACGTATATTCACGCGCGACGCCCCAAGTACTTTTTGTCAGTGCAGCCATAATCTTTGGTTGCACCCTGTTCACGATTTGGTTGCTTTCGATAAAGTTAAGAAAATTGTTCAACATCCCAAGTTTTCTCATCAAATTTTCTCATCGAATACGGTCCGCAGCTTGTGACGCACAGCTACCACCAGGTCGATTTCAGTACGTCTGAACATCAGTGGCTTTCACCTGTCCCGGTCGGGTGCGATAAATCCGAAGCAGCGGGTCCTGCCCCCCGGTAATTTCCTCTCCCCAGCACACCTCTGGAAACGCCCCGGTCTCGTCCGACCACACGAAGTAGTAGTTTACGTCGTAATCTTCCAGCATCCGCGCCACGTCTTCTGAGTCCGCCTGAACTGGGGCGACACCGTAGTATTGTCCACCCAGAAACCAAGTCAGGTACAAAGACTGATGCCACTCCCGGTTGGACGCAATCCGCCCCTGAACGCCAAGCTGAACGCGCATCGCCCGGGCTGCCCGGTATAGCCCCCGACAGACCTCAAGCCCGGCATCGTTCCCCAGCGCCCCCTGTGCTAAAGCGTACGCCGGAGACCAAGCTACCGTTCCCACCACAAACAACAGCAGCCCCGCCCGGAGCCGTCTGGAAAGGTTCAGCCGCGCCCCAATCAACCACACCAGCCATACCCCCGCCACGAGTACCCAGTAGGCCAGCGGCAGCAGATGCCGTGCCTCGACATAGACCAGTGCGTAGCCGACGACATAGATGAGGATGCCCGACAGCAGGACGCCAAAACGCCGCCGCAGGGGAGAAGCAGTCCACACGCCACCCACCAGACCCAACACGATGGGCAGGGCCAGCACGGAATACGCAAAACTGTGAACCAAGGCAATGACGCGCAGGCGGTCGAGCGTCATGAAAACCTGATACTGGGCGTATTCAACGGACTCAAACGGACTCCACGGCTGGACAGGCAGGCGCGTGGGGTCCGTCCAAGCACTTGTATCACCTGCCTCTGCAGGCGCCCAGAAACCTGCTTCCACCGAATGGACGAGGTTCATCCGCGGCCCTGCCCAAGCATACGTAATCCTTCCTGCCGAGCCGAACATCCACACGCCGTACTTCGCCTTCAGGGCAACGATCCAGACGCCACTCACACAACCCGTCACCACAAGACTCACTGCCAGTGACCACAGCCGCTGACGCCATGCCACCTGCTGCTCCGCCAGCATTCGCCACCCGCACAAATGGATCAGGCAAAACGGCAGCGCAAACGCCTTCGCAAAATACCCAAGCGCCACCAAAAACCCACCCCACACCGACGCCCGGACATCCAGCCTCCCCTCCACCAACCACGCCGCGTACCACACCAGCACCGTCGCCACGAGTAGGTCCGGCGTAATCACGTGCAGGGCGTGGTACACCGTGAGCGGAATTGCCCCGGCGGTCGCCACCGCCCGCATCCACACGGGACAGTCCCCCAGAAGCCGCCACACTCCTCCCAGCGCCACGGCTCCACCCGTCAGCAACACCAGCTTGATGGCCACCTGTGGCGGTAATCCCAAAAGACGTAACCCGGCTGTCAGCCATGAGATGAGCGGACTCCAGTACGCATTGACGGCGCCCCATACGTCACCGCGCGCGTACTTTTCCGCAATGTCGAGGTAGGCAATGCCGTCCGGGTTGATTTGAAACTGATACGGCGCAAGCAACCCCAGCCCCAAGGCCGTGTAAGCCAGCAGAATCCAGGTCAGCGGATGACGCACCAGACTCCACTGCCCGATCTTCGCTGGTACATCACCAGTGACGCTTTCCCTGCCATTCATCCGAGAATGTCCTTGCTGCGCAGCACCAGCATCGTCAGGAAAAGCAGGGTCAGGAACATCCCCATCAGCACCCCGACATCGAGCAGCAAGCTGCCAAAATCATTGAGAAAGCCGACGAAACGCGACTTGTCTTCGGGCGGATATTCAATGCGCGGCGCTTCCGGCGCTTTTTCCGGCTTGGGCATCTCCGGTCGCACACCACCTGTCCGCAGGAAGCCCTCCAGGTCGTTTTTGTATTCATCCAGTCGCTGCTGCTGCCGCTTCCGGTAGGCTTCAAGCTGTTCCTTGAAATCGTCAATGGCCTGCTGGTTCTGCTGCTTGATGCGCCCGATTTCACCACTGGGATCATCTTCCCCGCCTACCCCACGCAACACCCCCAGTCCGCCCTGCCTGACGCCAATCCGCTTGAGCGCGTCATAGGACCACATCGCTGGCATCACCAGACTCACTCCCTTGGCCATCCCCTCGTTGGGAAGCAGCAAACCACCAAACAAAATCTGTGGAATGAGAACCAGCGGCACAAGGCTCGTCGCCATCTCCGAGGTCTGTACCAGGGCTGAGATCAACAGTCCCATGGCAATGCCCACCAGGTGCGAGAGCATCAGGTATGGGAGGACAAGCAACGGCGACCCAGGCACGGACTCCACAGCCGCCATCACCCCGTACAGCAGGACAACCTGCACCAGGCCAACCAGGGTCAGCACCACCAGCTTGGAGCCAACATAGGGAACGATGCCCAGGTTGACCATCCGTTCCCGCCGGTAAATGCTCATTTCCTTGACGATTTCCCGCGCTGCGTTCGAGCATCCAAACCAGATGGCCGACAGTGCCAGCACGAAATACGGAAAATCCCGCGCCCAGTCGTGACCAACCGCCAGTCCGGTCAGCAAAGCAATGATGGGTGCCTGTCCAAACAGGATGGCCAGGTTGAGCCGGTCGGCCAGTATGACGCGCGCATAACGCGCCGAAAGCACAAGCATCTGATCCAGGCTGCGCAGAAAAGTCAGACGGCTTTTGGCAGGGCGCTTGCTTGCCAGCGGTTTCCGGGCAAGTTCCGCCAGCGGCTCATGGACGTACTTCCGATAGGCATCGGACTGTTCATATTTCCGCTGCCAACCGATGGCGACTTCGTCGCTGTTCGGATCGCCCAGCGTGTCAAAGAGTTCCTTGATGCTAGTAATGCCAAAGTAGGCCAGAGCTTCGGACGGCGGGCCAAACCACACCAGCCGCCCACGCATGAGAACCACGATCTTGTCAAACAGCCGGACGTTCTCCATCGCGTGCGTCGTCAGGATGACGGAGTGCCCGCCCGAAGCAATCTGCCGGAACAGATGCATGATTTTTTCTTCCGTGGCCGGGTCGAGTCCCGAAGTCGGCTCATCGAGAAAAATGATGCCGGGCTGCGTCACGAGTTCAACGGCAATGGAGACGCGCTTGCGCTGGCCGCCGGAGAGTTGCCCCACCGGAACCTTGCGGCGCGTGGTCAGCCCCGTCACATCGAGCACCTCAGTCAGGATGCGCTCGATTTCCTCATCACTCGTATCGGATGAAAGGCGCATCCGGGCGACGTAGTACAGCGTCCGCTCAACGGTCAGTTCGCGGTGAATGATGTCATCCTGTGGGACGTACCCGATGGATTGCTTGAAGCAGTCAATGTTTTCGTACAGGTTCAACCCGTTGACCAGCACAACGCCCTGCTCGGCCGGACGCATGCCGTTGAGCGCATCCATGAGCGTGGATTTGCCGGCTCCCGAAGGCCCCAGCAAACCCACGAACTCGTTGGCCGGAATGGAAAGCCGGACCCGGTCGAGCAACCGCACCGTGCCTGTCCCGTGGCGGTTGGGCACTTCCCTGGTCAGGTCAAAGACGTCAATCCGGGCGCGGCTGCGTGTATCAAAAACCGCAATGCCTTCGGGTTCGAGCCGAAAGAGAAACGGGCCAATCTGGATGACATCCGTTGCGCGCAGCCGGCACCGGGTAATCCGGCGGCCGTTGACATAGACGCCATTGGTGCTCTTGAGGTCTTCCAGCGTCCACCCCTGGGCATCCCGCCCAAAGACGGCGTGCTGTTTGGAAATCTGGAGCAGATCAAGCTGGATGTCATTTTCCGGCGCCCGCCCCACCGTCAGCTGTCCAGGTGTCTTGCCCTGCGCAAAGTGTTTGCGCGTCACGAAGTTCCTGGCTTCCGTCGCCTTTTGCGGCGTGGCCAGACGCACTCCGCGCGATGAAGCCAGGGACACCGTGTGCTCGCCGGTTGACGACACCACCGGAGCCGTTTCCGGTGCAACGAAGCGAAACTGCGCTCCACCAACACCAATCTCGATGAGTGCGCCCGGCTGAAGTGGAGCCGGGGCAGCAATCCGGTAGCCATTGACGAGCGTCCCGTTGAACGATCCGAGGTCGCGGATAAAGTACGTATCCCCCTGGCGCTCGATGATGGCATGCTGCCGCGAAACGGTTGGAAACTGTCGTTGGTCAAGCGCAATGGTATTCCCCTGATCGCGCCCAATCGTGACCACCGGTTCTGTCAACACAATCCGGCGTGGCACCCCGGCGTTGAGCAACTCAAGGTAGGGCTTGGTCATGGCAGGCCCGGCATCGGGCCGTTGGGGCCAGGACCACCCACCATTGGTTTTCTCAGGGTCGGCTTTCCCGAAATCAGCTCCAAGGTTGGAGCCGGTCACTGACGGGGACGGGCGTGCCGGCGCAGCCTGTACCGGCGGCAGGGGTGCAGCTTCTGGTGCGGCGTCGAAGCGTTCGACGCGCAGACAGGGGCCGCCTTTCCCCAACTGGATGATGGCTCCAACACCCAGCAGCATCGGACCTTGAATCTGCTGGCCGTTGACAAATGTGCCGTAGGTGCTTCCGACATCGGCAATCGTCAAGACGCCATTCTGCCAGGTGACCTTGGCGTGCCGCCGTGAAACTCCCTGTTCCTGGTCATCAAAACACAAGCGGCATTCCGCCGGATCGCGCCCGATGAAAAAATCGGCGTCTGCCACAACAACCTGCTCACCAGCACGGCGACCGGTGAGATATGTCAACACCAGGTTCATGGTCTCCCAGCCCGGTCTGTAGATAGGGCAAGTGGCGTGTCAGGCGTCGCGTGCAACCGTGGATGTTGTGGGTGCCAGCCACAAGTGGTGCACAACGACAAGCGCGACGGCCGCCAGAATGTTGAAACCCATCAGCCACACTGAATACTGATGCCAGGCAGCGAAGGTCAGGCGTGTCGGATCATCGAGGGGCAGTTGTTCCAGCTCGCTCCCCAGCGCCCGGCGAATCGCCGCCAATCTGGCCGAAACCACGAATTTCGAGATGGCAACGACGACTGTCATCAGCACGGGCAGCCCCACGGCAAGGCGGCCGGCCCAGGTTGTGAGTTTTCCGGCACGGATGACCTGAGCCGCCTGGATGCCAGTGAGCAGCACGCCGCAGACCAGCCCCCACCACTCCAGCTTGCCCAGGACGCTGTTGACCAACGTCCCGGCCAGGTAGCGTGTGGGCAGCACGCCAAAGGCGCTCGGCACCACTGCCGCACTGAAAAAGACCATGGCCCCCAGCCACAATGCCAAGACCAGCCACTGACTGATGCCCAACAGACTGTCCACCCACGTCTGCCACCGGCTGGACACAGGGTGAGCCGATTCCCGGACAGTCTTAGGTGAGGATTCGAGAACGGGCAGGGTTGGTGTCATAAAAAGCGCTCGTGTCTGGTTCAGATTTTATGAAGCCGAAGTCGTGGCTGCCATGGACGACACCTCGGTTGATGCCTCGCCTGCCACCTCGTCCGACGACGCCGGAACCGAAGGCGGCAGTGCTGCCCCGTAGCGGTAGAAATCCGAACGCTCGTAATACTCCACCGTCACCCCAACCAGCACTTTCCCAACTGCCAGGAACGGCACCGTCAGAATCACCCCCAGAATGCCGAACAGATGATGCCCCACCAGCAGCCCCACAATTACCAGGAAAGGATGCAAATCCAACCGCTCGCCCAACACAAACGGCGTCAGGTAAAAGCTCTCGATGCTCTGCACGATGACGTAAACACCTATCACCAGGCCAAGCTGCAGGAGGGAGGGCGCATCCGACAGAGCCAGCGTACAGGTCAGCACACCGGCCAGAAACGTTCCAATGTAGGGAATGAGATGCCCAAACCCGGACAGGAAGCCCAGCGACAAAGCTGACGGAACACCGAGCAGGCTGAAACCCACCACGTACAACACACTCATCGAAAAACACACGATAAGCTGCCCACGCACGAAATTGCCCAGCGCCAGATCAACCTTGGTCAATACATCGTTGGCCGTTGCCCGGTGGCGCGCTGGCACCAGAGTCAGCAGGCGGCGCTCCAGATGACCGGCATCCTTCAGGATGTAGTACACAAAAAAAGGAATGAGCAGCAGGTTGACAAGACTTGTCACCACGCCGATGACATTGGAAAACGTCGTGCTCAACCCCACCAGCACCGGCTCCACCAGGGAGGCCGGATCGGCAATGCGCTCCCGAATGCTCCCGACAACCTGCTCATACTGCCTGGGGTAACGTTGCTGGAGACCTTCCAGAACGGGCTGCGCCATCGCCATAAATCGCTGGTAACCGGCCGGGAGCTTTTTGGCCGCTTGGGTCAGTTGCGCGGCCAGGCTCGGAATGACAACAAACAGCGCCAGTACCAGCCCCATGACAGCCACCAGCATGGCCGTCAAAACCGCCAGCGTGTGCCGAATACCGGCAGAGCGCACCCACCGCTTCCCGACGTGGTCGAGCCAGTCCGCCAGCGGCTTGATGAGGTAAGCCAGCGCGCCGGAAATGAGCAGCGGCACGAAAACCGGCTGGAAAATGTACGACAAATGCGCCAGCAGCCCGGAAAGCAGCCCCCAGGATGCCAGCACAACCAACAGCGCCGCCAACGACGGAAACCAACGCGCCCAGCGCAACTGCCGCCAACCTACCGCTGGCGGCACCGGTGCGCGCCCGGAAGCTTCGTCTGGTCTGGCAACTGATGGCAACTCGGTCATGGCAGGGAGTCCCCCGTGCGGCGGCGAAATTCCCGGACTTCACGTGTGACGAACCAAATGTAGTGCAACCCGGAATACACCGTCATCCCAAAAACAACGGCCACACACCCCGGCAGCAGTGGATGCACCACTGCCCACACCTGCGCGATGAGATACACAACGATGAGCGCCACCTGGCAAAACGTACTCACCTTGCCCGGCAGCGATGGCTTGAAGTCCCGAAAGCCCGTGACCTGCGCAATGATGGCTGCCGTCAGCACAATCCCGACATCACGCCCGATGACAACCGCAGAAAGCCACCAGGGAATCGGCAGGTTGGTTTCGGAAGGAATCGCCATCACGATATAGCTCGACAGCATCAGCAGCTTGTCGGCAATCGGGTCCAGCGCCTGCCCAAGCTGACTCTCCGCCTGAAGCTGCCGCGCCAACCAGCCATCCACCGCATCCGACAGCCCGGCCAGTGCAAACGCCGCCGTCGCCCACCAGAACCAGCCCCGCAGAAAACACACCACAAACACTGGCACCAGCAGAATGCGCAACAGGGTGATGAGATTGGGAATGGTCAGAATGTCACGGTAGTGCTCATCGGACGGCGCGCGCGACCTCAAGGCACCCGCTCTCCCTCGACCAGGGACGCCTGGCCGGTCAGATATGCCGCCGCGCTTTCCAGCTTTTCGGGACGCCCCAGCAACACCAGGACATCCCCGGCTTCGAGTACGAAATCGGCATCGGGATTGACCGTCGTTTCCGCGCCCCGCTGCACAGCCACCACCGTCACCCCAAAGGTTGGACGCAAGGCCAGCTTGCGCAGGGATTGGCCAATCGCCAGCCCTTCGGAGGGCAGGCGCAGGGCAAGCGTCGTCGCGTTCTCGATAACTGTCGCCAGCTCGGTAATCAACGTCGTCCGCTCCGGGCAGTCGGCGTCGAGCAGGCGGTAGCCCTCGCGGCGAATCATCTCCACCTGCTGCTGAATGTACTGCCGCGACAGCCCATACTCGCGCAACACGCGGGCAAAAATCTCCAGACTCGTCTCGAACTCTTCAGGAATGACCTGCTGGACACCCAAGGCATAGAGGCCGTTCATCTCCGAGACGAAGCGCGTCCGCACGATGATGTGCAGATTGGGGTTCATCTCACGCGCCAGCGCCGCAATGCGCCGGGTGGCCGTGGCATCCGAAATGGCGACGACCAGCACGCGGGCCGCCTCGATCCGGGCCGCATGCAGCACCTCACGGCGGGTTCCGTCGCCATAAAGAATGGGTTCGCCCTGCTTTCTACCAGCCCGGATGGATTCGATGTTGAGTTCAATGATGCGGTAGGGAATGCCTGCCGCCCGGAGAACCCGCGCCAGATTGCGCCCGTTGAGACCATACCCGGCGATGATGACGTGTCCGCTCACCGGGGGCAGTTCAGCCGCTCCCGTGTCCGGGGTGTCAGCAATGCCAGTCCACCGGCCAGCCTGGTAGCCAAGCGCCGGAGCCAGAGCAATGAGAAACGGCGTGGCCAGCATCGTCAGAATCGAAGCCGCCAGGAAGGTCTGGTAAGCCGCGCCTTCCAGCAGACCGGCCTCAGCTCCCACCTTGAGCAGGACGAACGAAAACTCCCCAATCTGGGCGATGCCCAGAGCCGCCATCAAAGCCACGCGCGGCGTGCGACCCAACGCCTTGATGGCCGCAAATGCCAGCACCGTTTTGCCCACCACAATGAGCGCCACCAACCCCAACACCACCGGCCAGGTCGTCGTCAGAACCTCCAGCGACAGCAGCATCCCGATGGACACAAAAAAGATGCCGTTGAAGATGTCCCGAAACGGAAGGATGTCTGCCACGATCTGGTGGCTGTACTCCGACTCCGACAGCACCACCCCGGCAATGAACGCGCCGAGCGCCAGCGACAATCCGGCCTGGGACGTAAGCCAGGCCGTTCCCAGACAGGCCAGCACGGCAAAACTCACAAACACCTCCCGGCTGCGCAGCGTCACCAGCCACTGCAGCAGAAAGGGAAAGACACGCCGCGCCAGCAGCATGATGAGCAACACAGACCCAGCAGCCAGCCCCAGGGTTTTCAGGATGTACCAGAGGTTGGCCGTCCGCTGCCCCGACAGCAGCGGCAGAAACAACATCATCGGGACGATGCACAGGTCCTGAAACAGCAAAATGCCAATCGCCATCCGCCCGTGCGGCGTGTCGGACTCAGCCCGGTCCACGTAGGTCTTGAGAACAATCGCCGTGCTGGAAAGCGCCACGAGAAAGCCAACGAAAATGGCCGATGGCCACGCCAAACCAACGCCCCAGTGGGCCAGCAGCATGGCGGCGACAATCGTCACGCCAACCTGCATCCCGCCACCCAGAAACACGACCCGCTGCATGGCCAGCAGCTTTTCAAGCGAGAATTCCAGCCCAATCGTGAACAGCAACAACACGACGCCGATTTCGGCCAGCGTCTCGACGGCATGCACATCACCAATGACGCCCAACCCAGACGGGCCAATGACCACCCCGGTCAGCATGTAGCCGATGATGGTCGGCAGCCGCAGCCGTCCACAGACGAAAACAATGGGCAGTGAAGCCAGCAGCAGCAGGACAATATCCCGCAGCACAGGAATCTCGATGTGCATAGGTCGTCAACCCAGGCGTTATCCGCGCCTGGCGAGAAGATGTTGCAGCCACGTTTCGGCCGGAACAGCGGTCTGTTCGGCGCGCGCCAGATCGCGTAGCACCCACTGCCCGCTGGCCAGTTCCGCCTCTCCCAGCAGCAGGGCAAAGCGTGCGCCATACTTGTTCGCCAGCCGCAGGGCGCTCTTGAGACTGCGCGGCGTCGGCTCAAACAGGGCGGCCACGCCGGCACGCCGCGCCTGCCGTACAGCGTGCAGCGCCGGCTCCAGCGCCGACGCGCCCAGATAAATCACAAACAGCTCCGGCTGCGGCTCCGGGGCCCGGTGCTCCGGCATCGCCAGCACAACGCGATCCAACCCCAACGCAAATCCAAACCCTTTCGTCGGCGGGCCGCCCAGGGTTTCCACCAACCCGTCATAGCGACCGCCGCCGGCCAGCGCGTTCTGGGCCCCAATGGACGGCGCATGGGAGACAACCTCAAAGACCGTTTGCGTATAGTAGTCCAGCCCCCGTACCAGCCGGGCATCCACGACATACGGGATGCCGGCAGCGTCCAGGTAATGTCGAACGGCGTCGAAGTGCGCGCGACACCCTTCGTCGAGCACGTCATAGATGGGCGGCAGCGCCGCAATCAACGGCTGATCCTGCTCGGCTTTGGAGTCCAGAATCCGCAGCGGATTGGTTTCAAGCCGCCGCCGGGAATCTTCCGAAAGTTCATGCGCGCGGGGTGCGAGGGCTTCACGGATGGCCGCAACGAACCGCGCCCGACCGGCCGCGTTGCCCACCGTATTGAGGCGCAGTTCAAGGTCGGGAATGCCGGCTTCCGTCAGCAGGCCCATCACCAGCTCAATCCCCTCGGCATCGAGCGCCGGATGGTCACTTCCGCCCAGCACTTCCGCCCCGATCTGGAAAAACTGCCGGAAACGGCCGCGCTGGCCTCGTTCCCGGCGGAACTGTGGCCCGATGTAGTACAGGCGCACTGTCTCCGCCCGCTGCCACATCTGGTGCTGGATGTAGGCCCGCGCCACCGGCGCGGTGCTTTCCGGGCGCAGGGTCAGGCTTTCCCCCTCGCCATCCTCTCCGGCGCGGTCGCGCCAGGTGTACATTTCCTTCGTCACGATGTCGGTCTCCGACCCGACGCCACGGGTGAACAGTTCCGTTCGCTCAAAGATGGGCGTCCGAATTTCCTGGAAGCCGTAGCGGCGAAACCACTCGCGGGCGAGGTCTTCAACAAACTGAAACCGATGAATGAAAGCCGAGGCATCCCGGTCGTTGGATAAAGCCGCCGGGAGCAAATCGCGGGTGTAGGGAGCGGTTCGTATCATGGCTCGAATCTAAACCAGCCGGTAGCAGATGAAAACCTGCCGGCGCTTTCGTCCCAGGTCGGCGTCATGTTACAAGCAGGGGCCGCACCGGCGTCCGGCGCGGAACGCGCGCCAGGCTTTGTTCCCTGCCCAAATTCTCTTGTGACCGGATGGTGAGCCATGGAGTTCATCGAAAAAGTCCGCCTGATGGATGCGGCCGCCATGCAGCGCGCCCTGGCGCGGATGGCTTCGGAAATTGTCGAACGCAATCGTGGCGTGAACAACCTTGTGATAGCCGGCATTCGGCGGCGCGGCGTTCCGCTGGCCGAACGGATTGCCGATGCCATCGAGAAGCTGGAAGGCGCGCGCCCGCAGCTCGGCGTACTTGACATCACCCTCTACCGGGATGACCTGTCGCTGGTTGCGCCAAAGCCGGTCATCAACGCCACGGCGATGCCCGATGATCTGGCCTCCATGACGGTGGTCATCGTGGATGATGTGCTTTACACGGGACGCACCATCCGCGCGGCCCTCGATGCCCTGTTTGACCTGGGCCGGCCACGGCGCGTGCAGTTGGCTGTGCTCATTGACCGCGGACACCGCGAAGTCCCCATCCATGCCGACTTCGTTGGTGAACGCATCCCGACCAAAGCCACGGAAATCGTCAAGGTCATGGTCTCCGACATTGATGGCGCGGAACAGGTGCTCATTGTCGAGCCGGCTTCCGCTCCTGCCAGCGAACCGGCGTCCTGAAAGCGGCTTTGTCTGAAAAACGCCCGTGAAAGACTTTCTCGATACGGCCGACCTGTCACCGAACCTGGTGACGGAACTGCTCGACAGCGCCGAACGGTTTTTGCCTCTGACGACCGTCCCGGAAGCAACCCGCACCCGGTGGCAGGGCAAGCACCTGGTGACATTGTTTTCAGAGGCTTCGACCCGCACCCGTACGTCCTTCGAGCTGGCCGCCAAACGGCTTGGCTTGAAAGTCGTCAATATCGTCGTCGGCATGTCGAGTCTGGCCAAGGGCGAAACCCTGCGCGACACCATTCTGACCCTCGACGCAATGCAGCCGGATGTGGTTGTGGTCCGGCATGCCGTGGCCGGCGTCCCGCACTTCATGGCCCGCTTCTCACGGGCGCACGTCATCAATGCCGGAGACGGAGAGCATGAACATCCGACCCAGGCCCTGCTGGATGCCTTTACGCTGCGTCGCCACTTCGGTCGCCTTGCCGGCCTTCAGATTGCCATTCTGGGCGACATCCGGCACAGCCGCGTCGCGCGCTCGAACGTCCGGCTCCTTGCCATGATGGGTGCCCACGTGCGGCTGGGCGGGCCGCGTACGCTGCGGGCACCGGGCATTGAGCAGTTTGCCGCTGGCTGGCCCGGCACGGTGTGCGTTGCCGATACCCTGCGCGCCGCCATTGCCGATGCCGATGCCGTTATGGTGCTGCGCATTCAGCAGGAACGCCTCGACGGCGCTTTTTTCCCTTCCCTGGGCGAATACTTCACCCACTTCGGACTCACCCGCGAGCGACTGGCCTGGGCCAAACCCGAGGCCATCGTGCTCCATCCGGGACCCATCAACCGGGAAGTCGAAATTGCTTCCGATGTGGCCGACGGCGTGCAGTCCGTCATTCAGACGCAGGTCACGCACGGCGTCGCCGTGCGCATGGCGCTGCTGGAGTGGCTGCTGAGCCAATAAAAACAGCCCGCTGCAACAGACGGAGGCGAATGGATTGGCGCTGGCAGCCGGAGGCTCGTCCGGCCAGGGTCCAGCCTTTGGGCAACACATTTTCAGGCTTGCTTTTCAGATGGACTTTTCTTCATTCTCAGACGTGAAGATTTTCCCAACCCAGGCTTCAGGAACGAACCAGCCATCATGAGCATTCTCGTTGTGGGCACCGTTGCCTTCGACCACGTCAAGACCCCCTTTGATGAACGGGCAAATATCCTGGCTGGTGCGGCAACATACTTTGCCATCGCCGCCTCATTTTTCACCCAGGTCAGCATCGTCGGGATTGTCGGCAACGACTTCACGGCCGAACACGAACGCATCTTCGATGCGCGGGGCATTGACCTGTCCGGGCTTGAGCGGCGCAAAGACGGCAAAAGTTTTCGCTGGACGGGCGAATATGGCTATGACTTCAACACCCGCACGACGCTGGACACCCAACTCAATGTGTTTGCGGACTTCCAGCCCCGGATTTCGCCGGCCCAGCAGGAAATTCCCTACCTGTTTCTCGGCAACGCCCACCCATCGCTGCAACGGGATGTCCGGCAGCAGAGCCGCGCCCGGCTGACGGCGATGGACACCATGGACTTCTGGATACAGGGCACGCCGAACGAACTGCGTGAAACGCTCCGGTGTGTTGACCTGCTCATCATCAACGACGAGGAAGCGCGCCAACTGGCCCGCGATCCCAACGTCATTCGCGCTGCCAAAGCCATTATGGCGCTTGGCCCGAAGCGGCTCATCATCAAACGCGGCGAGTACGGCGCGACCCTCTTCGGAGAGGACTCCTTCTTTGCCATTCCCGGCTTTCCCCAGGAAAACGTCGTGGACCCGACGGGCGCTGGCGATACGTTCGCCGGGGGCGTGATGGGCTATCTGGCGGCGACGGGCAGCCGTCTGGATGAGGACTCGCTCCGCAAGGCCATGATTTACGGTTCCGTCATGGCGTCGTTCACCATCGAAGCCTTCGGCACGGAACGGCTGCTGGCGCTGACCCGCGAGGAAATCAATGAACGCTACCGGCAATTCAAAACCATGACGTATTTTGACGGTATCGAGCACAGCTTCTGAAAGACGAGCTGCATTTGGGAGGGCTTCGCTATGCAACCCCCACTGACCATTGACACCCTTCTGGCGCTGGCTTGTTCCAAGGGCGCATCAGACCTGCACATCAAGGCTGGCAGCCACCCCTTCATTCGGGTCAACGGCGAACTGATGCCGCTGGTGGACGTGCCGCGTCTGTCGCCTGAAGATACCCTCGCCATGGCCTTCAGCATCATGAACAACCGCCAGAAGCAGCGTTTCAAGGACGCCTGCGAGGTGGACATTGCCTATGGCGTGTCCGGTCTGGGACGGTTCCGGTGCAACGTCTTTCAGCAGCGCGGCGCGGTCGGCATGGTGTTTCGCGTCATTCCGATGACTATCCGCAGTGTCTCCGAACTGCAACTTCCGCCGGTCATCGAAAAAATTGCCGAGGAACGGCGCGGACTCGTCCTGGTGACAGGAACAACCGGCTCCGGTAAATCCACGACGCTGGCCGCTATCATTGACTGCATCAATCGCAACCGCACCGATCACATCATCACGATTGAAGACCCTATTGAGTTTCTCCACCGTGACCGGCGCTCGTTCGTCAACCAGCGCGAAGTGGACGTGGATACCCGCAGCTTTCAGGAAGCCCTGCGCGGGGCCCTGCGCCAGGACCCGGATGTCATTCTCGTGGGCGAAATGCGCGACCAGGAAACCATCGAGACGGCGCTGACGGCCGCCGAGACCGGGCACCTGGTGCTGTCCACGCTCCACACGCTGGATGCCACGGAAACCATCACGCGCATTGTGTCCATCTTCCCGCCGCATCAACAGCAGGCGATTCGGCTCCAGCTTGCTTCGGTGCTCAAAGCGGTGATTTCCCAGCGCCTCGTCCGCAACAAGGACGGGACAGGACGAGTGCCGGCCGTCGAGGTGATGATTTCGACGGCTTACATCCGCGACTGCATCATCAATCAGGAAAAAACCCCCCATATCCGCGATGCGATTGCCCAAGGCACATCGCAGTACGGCATGCAGACCTTTGATCAGTCCCTCCACGACCTGCTCAACCGGGGCTTGATCTCCTACGAACAGGCTCTGGCTGGCGCCAGCAACCGCGATGAGTTCGTGCTGCGGACAAGAGGCATCCAGACCACGGCCGACCAAGCCCGTGAGGAGATGGAAAAGCGCATTACGACGCGCGCCGGCGATCTCAGCCTGTCACCGAATCCACCTTCGACGCCGCCCATCAGCCGGTTCTGAAATTCCCCTGGCAAAGGCTTCGGAAAGGCCAAGCCATCCAAAAAAACAAGGTCAGCCCGTGGTCGCCGGAAACACGGCCGGGGCTGGTGTCATCGGGCGCGGCAGTCGGACGCGGAATTCCGACCCGACGCCCGGCGTGCTGTCCACCGAAACGTCGCCGCCATGGTTCAGGACCAGATGCTTGACGATGGCCAATCCCAACCCCGTACCGCCGACTTCCTGTGAGCGGGATTTGTCCACCCGGTAGAGGCGTTCAAAGATGCGGCCGAGGTGCTTGGCCTCGATGCCGATTCCGGTGTCCCGGACGGCAATGAGTGTGCGTACATCACTCTCAAAGCTGGCCGTCACGACCACTTCCCCGCCCGGCCGGTTGAATTTGACGGCATTGATGATGAGGTTCATCAGAATCTGCTCCAGCGCCTGCGGGTCAGCCTGGACCTGAATCCCGGGCGGCACGTCGTTCCGAAACGTCACCTGGCGGGCGGTGGCTTCGGGCAGCACCAGAACGGAGAGATTGTCCACGAACGCCTTGAGGTCAATGGTCACCGGTTCGAGCTTGAACTCCCCGGCTTCGATGGCTGATAGATCGGCAATGTCGCGCACCAGATTCTGCATGCGGGTCGCATGCTTGTTGATGATGCGTAAAAACTGGAGATTGTTTTCGTTGTCGTAGAGCGCCCCGTTGAGCAGGGTTTCGACGTAGGCCAGAATCGAAGTCAGCGGCGTACGCAGTTCGTGAGACAGATTGGCAAAAAACTCCCGGCGCACCCGTTCGAGACGCACCAGTTGCGTGACATCAAAAAAGACGCCGATGGCCCCGACCACCTCGTGCGCCGAGGGCATGATGAGCGGTGTGGCCCGAAAACTGAAGGTGCGTTCCTGAACGCCGAAAATCTCCAGATTGGCGTCAAAGGGGCGGCCTTCTTCCAACACCTGGTGAAAGCCGTCGTGAATGGCTTTGTTTCGGGTGATGTCAATCAGGCGGAGCGGCCCGGTCATCACCGGCGAGAGGTTGAAAATGTCAATGGCGGCCTGGTTGTAAAGCACCACCTCCGTCTGCCGGTCAATGACGAGGATGCCCTCCCGCAGTGAACCGAGCACGGCTTCGAGCAATGGCTGTGAATACTGATCGAGACGAAAACTCATGGGATGTCACGGCGTGGAGCAAAGTGTCGGCCCGTCACCCCGGATGACCGGGCGGCGGTGGACGCCTTACGGTTTCTCGGAAGGTTTTGGGAGCTTGGCCGCCTGCTTGCCGGCTTCCACGAAGCGGTAGCCGATCCCGACGGCTGTTTCGATGTAGCCATCAATGCCCAGCTTTTGACGTACGCGCCGGATGTGCACATCAAGGGTGCGCGTCTCCCCATCGTAGTCAATGCCCCACACCCGGTCTAACAGGTATTCCCGCGTGAGCACCCGGCCCTTGCTCTGGGCCAGAAGCTTGAGCAGCGCAAACTCCTTGCGGGTCATGTTGATTTCCTGCCCCTGACAGCGGACGATGAAATGGTTGTAGTCAATAAACAGCGTCCCGTCGTCATAGACGGAAGAGGGATTGCCTTCCGTTCGGCGCAGGACGGCGTTGATGCGCGCCATCAGTTCGCGCACGCTGAACGGCTTGGTTACGTAATCATCCGCCCCCAGTCCCAGCCCGTGAATTTTGTCGGTTTCGTCCGTCCGCGCCGTCAGCATGATGATCGGCACCTGGGCCGTGGCTTCTTCGCGGCGCAGACGCCGGCAGATTTCAAACCCATTCATCAGGGGCAGGTTGAGGTCGAGCAGAATGAGGCTTGGCGGATGCTCCAGAACCGTGCGGAGACCGGCTTCCCCCGTAGTTGTGATGGTGACGTGAAATGACCCTTCCTGCTCCAGGTTGTAACGAATGGACTGGGCAATGTCGGCATCATCCTCAATGATGACAATGTTGCGTTTCATCAATCAGGCGTCTCCTTTTGTGCAGTTTCCCCAGCGATGTGCTCTCCACTGGCGGCGTGGCTGGCATCATCGGACTGCCAGGCGTCGGCGGTATGCTTGATGGCGCGGCCCTCGGCCAGATAAACCACCTGCTCGCAGATGTTGGTGGCGTAATCGGCAATGCGTTCCAGGTGTTTGATGACAAACAACAGTTCGGCCGCCCGTACAACGGCGCTGGAGTCCTTGACCATAAAGGCTGTCAACTCGGCAAAGAGACGGCGGTAGAGGACATCCACTTTGTCGTCAAACCGAATCGTCTGGCGCGCCTTGGCCGCATTGCTCCAGGTCAGGGCATCGAGAGCGTCGGTCAGCATTTTCTGCACCAGCGTCCCCATCTGGGGCAGCGCCACATAAGGTTTCAGCTCCGGCTCGTCGTTGAGGCGGAGCGCGTGGCGCGCGATATTGACGGCATGATCGGCAATGCGCTCGATCATAGGCGTCGTGCGGAGCACGCCGATCACAAACCGCAAATCGGCCGGACCAAGCTGCGCTGCCTGGATGAGCAGGTCGGCGCACATTTCATCAATCTCGGACTCCACTGAGTCAATGGTATCGTCGTCGCGGATGACCTGCTCGGCCAGCGCGGAGTTACGCCGGATGAGCGCGCCGAGCGCGCGCGAAAGCGAGTCTTCCGCCTGCCCACCCAGCAGCAGCACCTTGTCGCGCAACCCCCGCACCCGTGCGTCCAAGGCAAAGGCATCCATTTTTTCGTACCCCCTCTGGACGCTCCATCTTTTCCCCGCACGGGACACATATCCATCTCCACGGGGACGCCGTATCGCCATGTGTGCCAACCAAAAGCTTGTTTTTTCAGAACTTCGCTCACCGGTCAGCCTAAAAAGCGCCCATTACGCCAATGTAACACAGCCGTAAATTCGGACGAAGACACTTTTCGTCACCATGGATTGCCGCGGCCATGCCTGCCCCGAAATTCGCATTTTTGGAGAAAAACCGATGCCGCCTTCATTTTTTCGGACACCCTTTGCCCGCACGCCCGTCACTTGGATGCTTCTGCCGTGGATACTCGCCGGCGTCATCCTGCCCGGTTTTTCGCAGCCCGGTTGCGGACAGTATCCGCGCGGCCGCAAGATCAACATTGCCCACCGGGGCGCTTCGGCCTACGCCCCGGAGCACACCCTGGCCGCCTATCGCCTGGCAATCGATCAGGGAGCTGATTACGTTGAGCCGGACTTGCAATTGACCAAAGACGGCGTGCTGGTGTGCCTGCACGATACAACCTTGGAGCGCACGACCAATGTCCGCACGGTGTATCCCGACCGGGCGCGGCTGGAAACGGTTGACGGACAAACCCGGCGGGTCTGGCCCGTAGTGGATTTCACCCTGGAGGAACTCAAACGGCTCGATGCCGGAAGCTGGTTTGGCCCACAGTTTGCCGGCGAGCAAATCCCGACGTTTCAGGAAATGATTGACACGGTGCGGGGGCGGGCCGGGATTTACCCGGAAATGAAAAGCCCGGCGAAGTATGCTGCCCTGGGCTTTGACATGCCCCGGGCCCTGCTTGATGTTCTCAGAAAAAACCAGCTTGACCGCCCCGGCGCTGACCCACGTACCCCAGTCATCGTCCAGTCGTTTGAAGCCGAAAGCCTGCGTCGCCTGCGCCGGCTGGGCTGCCGGTTGCCGCTGGTCTTCCTGATTGACGATGAAGCACCCGGCGACTGGATTTCACCGGCCGGGATGCGCCGGATTCGACGCTTTGCCGAGGGCGTCAGCCCTTCCAAACAGATCGTTCTCCAGACGCCGGAGGTGGTGCGCTGGGCGCGGGCCGCGGGCCTGTCCGTGACGCTGTACACGTTCAAGTCCAACGCCACCGGCGCGTTTCCCGACGTGGAAGCTGAAATGCGGCACTTTCTCTACGAACGGGACGTGGACGCCGTGTTTACGAACAATCCCGACCGTTTTCCACGTTCACCGCAGCCAAAATAGCACGGACGGCCCGGGCCAAAACCGCCCGGGCCATCGGCAGGTTCCACTGCTGGCGGTCACGGTCTCCAGTCAGGTTGCTGATGGCGCGCAAAGCGGCATAGGGGACACCGAACCGGCCGGCCGTCCAGGCCACGGCCAGCCCTTCCATATTTTCAACGGCAGCCCCAGCGCGGGACGCCATCATCTCCGCGGCCGCGTTCGTTCCAGAGCAACACTGGACGGTTGCAAAGGGCAGCCGTGGGGCCGGCGCCACCTGCTGCGCCACCCAGTCCGCCCAAGGGCTATCAAACACGATGCGGTTGGGAAAATCCGTCGTGAGCGGAAATCCCAGACCGCCTAAATCCCGGTAGCCATCGGGAGTCAGGATGCCAGCCTGGGGGTCGCATTCACTGGCAGCCGTCACCAGCGCGCCCACCGGAAGACCGGACGCCGGATAAGCGCCCCCAACCCCAACATGGAGCAGCGCCGCCCAGGGCTGGCTCTGGAGCGCCAAAGCGGTTGCAGCGGCAGCACGTATGGCCCCGACGCCGGTCATCAGCACCCGGATGCGCGGGCTGACCGTGATCATTTCTCCAACCGGGAAAGACGTTCGGGGCAGGTGCGGCCAGTCGGACAGGGCATCCTGGATTTCAAGGGCCACAGCCGCCACCACAAGCAGGGGGGAAAACCGGAAACTTTCGGGCACTTTTTCCAACCTTCAGCGTGAGAGTTCAATCAAACGAAACTTCAAACTGGTTCGTGAGGTGATGTCATGGGTAAAGCTGCGTCCAAGAAGAACCCGCGTATTAAGGCGCTCGAAGAACAGCTCGGCGGTAACACCGTGCAGATGCTCGACCGACTCATGCGGGAAGTCGTCCGCGCCCGCACTGCTGCCAGCGAAGCCCTCCGGCGGCTGCGCGCCAAATCCTCCGACCAACAGGCTCTGGAAGACTTCCGGCGGGCGCGTCAGGCGGTTATTCATCACCGGCAACGCCTGTTGCGTGTTCTGGAAGCCCACACCGAGGGCTGCTCATCATAACCGATCCAGCCTTAGCCATCCGACCTTCACTGGGGGACGGACCGGATGCTTTCCCCCGTACTGGAAAGCACAAGGTTCGTCCCGGTGGCTTTTCCGGGCTGAAATCGGCCTCCGCCTGCGCTTCCGGGCCTGGCATTGCGCCAGGGAGCCTTCCCTAACCACCGGCAAGACGTAGCAACCACGCGATATTCACCATCTTCCACGCCTTCAACCCGTGGCAGGCGTAGCTCTCATAAGTCCGCTGCCATTTAACAGTGACTTGCTGCGGATACGCTGCCCTTCGTGACAGCTTCGATACTGGCAGACTAGACTGTATTTCTCCTGCTCATTCCATCCTTACCTTTGGGAGCCTGTTTTCCGACATGCGACGCTATGTTCTGTCTGGACTGGTCTGGACGCTCGTTGCCTGGAGTGTGACGCTCGGCGTGGCGCTGGCCGCCCCCCGTCCGATGACCTTTGACGACCAGATGAAGTTTCGACGCCTGGCTGTGGCCGTGGTCTCACCCGATGGAAAGTATCTGGCTTACACCCAAGGCGTTACGGACAAGGCTGCCAACCGCGTCCAGTACGATCTCTGGGTCATGCCGGTCAGCGGCGGCGAAGCCCGCCAACTCACCTCCGGCCCCCGTTCTGTCACTGATCCCTGCTGGTCGCCCGACAGCCAGACCATCGCCTTTGTCTCCAACCGCGACGGCAAGGCCCAAATCTGGACGGTCCGCCGCGACGGCGGCGAACCCCGCAAAGTCACGGATTTCTTCACCAACGTTTCCGGCGTTCTCTGGACGGCCGACGGCCGCCACCTCATCTTTGTCGCCGAAGTCTATCCCGAATGCCCGGATGAAGACTGCAACCGCCGCAAGTATGCCGCTGCCGAAGCCAGCAAGGTCAAAGCCAAGATTGCCGACCGGCTGCTGTACCGCCACTGGGACAGCTTCAAGGAGGGACGCCGAACCCATATTTTCGTCGTGCCGGTGGAAGGCGGCGCGGCCAAAGACCTGACGCCGGGCGACTATGATGCCCCGCCGTTCAGCCTCGGCGGACGGGATTACGACGTTTCGCCGGATGGCAGGGAACTGGCCTTTGCGCGCAATACCGACCGCGACGAAGCCATCAGCACCAACAACGACATCTTCATCGTCCCGCTGGACGGCGGCGAGCCGAAGCGCATTTCTATCAGCCCCGGCTCGGATACCCACCCCCGCTACTCACCCGACGGAAAGTACCTCGCCTGGCTTTCGCAGGAACGGGCCATGTTCGAGTCGGACAAAAAGCAGGTCATCCTGTATGAGCGTGCCACCGGCAAGCTACGCCGCCTGAGCGACAAGGTGGATATTTCCTTCGATGAGCTGGCGTGGTCGCCCGACAGCCAAACCCTGTTTCTGACCGGCGACCAGCGTGGGCAGGTTCCCATCTTCACCCTGACGCTGGCCGGCAATGACGTACGGACACTTGTGGAACAGGGCCAGAACGGCAACCTCTCCGTCGCCCCTGACGGCAAGACGCTCTACTTCACCCAATCCACGCTGACGCGCCCGAATGAAATCTTTGCTGTCGCCACCACGGGCGGCGCCCCCAAACAGCTCACCCAAGTCAATGAAGCTTTTTTGCAGGAAATTGCCTTTGGTAAAGTGGAAGAAACCTGGTTTACCGGCGCGGACGAAACGCGCATCCACGCCTTCATCGTCAAGCCGCCCCAATTTACCGAGGGCAAAAAATATCCGATGATTCTGCTCATCCACGGCGGCCCGCAGGGTGCGTGGTCAAACGGCTGGAGTTTCCGCTGGAATGCACAGCTTTTTGCCGCGCCGGGCTACGTTGTCGTCATGGTCAATCCGCGTGGTTCGACCGGCTACGGCCAACGCTTTACCGATGAAATCAGCGGCGACTGGGGCGGCAAGGTCTATGTGGATTTGCTGAAGGGCGTTGAACACGTCATCGGTCTGGGCTACGTGGACGCCGACCGCATCGGGGCCGCCGGTGGAAGCTATGGCGGCTACATGGTCAACTGGATGCTGGGGCAGAACACGGACAAGCGATTCAAGGCGTTTGTCTCACACGCCGGGGTGTACAACCTCACCAGCATGTACGGCGCGACGGAAGAACTGTGGTTTACCGAGTGGGAGTTCAAGGGCAATCCGTGGGACAACCCCGAACTCTACGAAAAGTGGTCGCCACACCGGTTTGCCAAAAACTTCGCCACCCCGACGCTGGTCATCCACGGCGAGCTGGATTACCGTGTGCCTGTTGGTGAAGGCTTGCAGCTTTTTACGGCCCTGCAACGGCGCGGTGTCCCGTCCCGCCTGCTCTACTTCCCGGACGAAGGACACTGGATTCTGAAGCCACAAAATAGCGAACTCTGGTACAAAACGGTTCACGAGTGGTTCGCTACCTACCTCAAACCCGAAACCGTCCAGTAGGTTAAGGAGGCGCCATGGCGGACGAACATGAGGACGAGCGCCTAGACGAGCGTGAAGGGGCAGAGGACACACCGCCTGAGATCAGCGCGGAGGAAATGGCAGCCCGGCAGGCCCGGCTGGCCCAACTGGATTTGCTGCGGCGCGTCCAGCGGGCGCGCAGTGGGACGCCTGAAGAACGCCTTGAACTGGCCTTCGATGCGACGGATGAGGTGCTCAATGCCCTGCTCGACAATGAAGCCACGGGCGAGGAAGAACTGACCATTATTGCCCGCCGGCGCGATGTCTCGCATGAAGTCCTGCGCCGGATGGCCGGCGACCGGCGCGTACAGGAAAGTCACCGTCTGCGGCGCCTGCTCGTGCTCAATCCCAAACTGCCGGCTTCGGCCGGGCTGCGCCTTATTCCAAATCTCTTTCTTTTCGACCTGGTCACGGTACTTATCACACCGGCACTGCCGATGGAGATCAAAACAGCGGCGGAAAACGCCATTTTGCAGCAGTACCAAAGCCTTCCCCTGGGGCAGAAAATCACCCTGGCCCGGCGTGGCAATGGCGGCCGGCTCCTGCCCCAGATGCTCAACGATGCCAGTGCGGATGTCGTCCGGGCGGTGCTCACCAATCCGTTTTTGACGGAAAGCACAGTTTCCACAGCCGTGTGGAAAGCCTCCCATCAGCACGTCGTTGTGCTCATTGCCGATACGGCCCGGTGGGCGAATCGCAACTACGTCAAAATGGCGCTGTTGCGCAACCGGATGCTGCCGCTGGGACGCGCCGTGACGCTCGTGGGCACGCTCACACCAGCCCAACTCAAGGAACTCAGCAACGACCCGACCGTTCCTGCCCAGGTACGCAATCTGGTCCTCCAGCAGATGAAGAAAAAACCCGGCGGTGCAGCGTGATGGCCGAGGCGACAGACCGGCATCCCCCCGTCCTCAGGGCTGTCACCGTACCGGTGACGCACGCGGGCGGGCAGTATGCCATTCGGATAGAAACCGGAAGGTATCGCTCCCTTGGGCAGACGCTGCGCCAGACCTTTGGGGACCATCCCTGTGCTGTCGTTATTGTCTCCAATCCCAAGGTGGCCCGGCACTACGCTGCGGCCGTGGTGGAAAGTGTCGCGGCGGCGGGCTTCCATCCCCACCTGTGTCTGATTCCCGATGGCGAGCGGTACAAGACGCTGCGCACGGTGGCGCAGATTTGGGATTTTTGCGTTGCCCGGCAGATAGAGCGCCGGGACCTGCTCGTGGCGCTGGGGGGTGGTGTCGTGGGCGACATCACCGGCTTTGCCGCTGCGACGTACCTGCGCGGCCTGGCGTTCGTTCAGCTTCCTACGACCCTGCTGGCAATGATTGACAGCGCCGTGGGCGGCAAAACCGGCATCAACCACCGGGCCGGGAAGAATCTCATCGGCGCCTTTCACCAACCGGCCCTGGTTGTCGCCGACCTGGAAACCCTGACCACACTTCCGCGCCGCGAATGGAATGCCGGTTGGCACGAGGCCATCAAGTACGGCGTCATCCGGGACGCCGACCTTTTTGCCCGGCTCGAAGCCCGGTTGCCGCTTGCCCTGAACCAACCACTGCCGTGGGACTGGCTGGCGGCAGTCGTTGCTGACTGCTGCCGGATCAAGGCGGCGATTGTCGCGCGGGATGAACGGGAGACCGGCGAGCGCAAGGTGCTCAACTTCGGTCACACGGTCGGGCACGCGCTGGAAGCCGTGACGCGCTACCGGCGGTTTCGCCACGGGGAGGCCGTCGGAATTGGCATGGTGGCCGCCTGTCAGATAGCCGTCCGTCTGGGAAAGCTCACCCCGGATGAGGCACAGCGGCTGGAGCAGCTCGTGCGGCGGGTCGGGCGGATGCCGGGCACAGACGGCATCACCGTTGCGGCTCTGCTGGAAGCGCTCCGGCACGACAAAAAAGTTTCCCAGGGACGGCTTCGCTTCATCCTGCCGTCCCGCATCGGTTGGGCTGAGGAATACTGTGGTTCGGTGGAAGAGGTGCTTCCAGCCGTGCTGACTGATACCCTCGCCAGATTTTCACGACGCCGGCCGGCAGACCAACCAACGCCAAAGGCTGAAAGCTGAAAACCGGAAGGGCGCGGAAAGCCGTTCAGGAAGCCGCCACTTCCGATGTCTTGCCCACACGTTTCTGGATGTAGGCAATGATAGCATCCAGCGTCGCGCCCGGTGTGAAGATTTCATCCACGCCGGCGGCTTTGAGCTTGGGAATGTCTTCATCGGGGATGATGCCACCGCCGAAGAGGGGAATATCGGCAATCCCCTGCTCGCGCATCAGCTCCAGAATGCGCGGGAATAGCGTCATGTGCGCGCCGGAGAGAATGGACACGCCGATGGCATCCACGTCCTCCTGAACGGCGGCGGCCACAATTTGCTCCGGGGTTTGACGCAAGCCCGTGTAGATAACTTCCATTCCGGCGTCGCGCAAGGCGCGCGCGATGACCTTGGCTCCACGGTCGTGGCCGTCAAGTCCGGGCTTGGCAATCAGAATACGAAGGCGTCGTTCGGTCATAGTCTCCAACTTCTTTCGACCGGGCTTGCCCGGTCACAGTCAGGGAAGTGCTGCCAGCAACACCCGCTGGACGTTCCCACCCATCATGAGGGCAATCTCGGCTTCTGAAAATCCTTCTTCAAGCAAAGCATCGGTGATTTCCGCCAGGTGCGCCGTGTCGAAGGGTACGCTGACGGCCCCATCGTAATCCGACCCAAGGGCGACGTGCTCAACTCCGGCCACATTGGCAGCATAGCGCATGGCGCGGGCAATGGAGCGGGCATCCTGGCCGCAGACGGCGGCAAAGAAATATCCAATCCCGACAACGCCGCCCGTGCGCGCCACCGCCCGCAGTTGGTCGTCCGTGATGTTGCGCAAGCCACCGCACGTCCCACGGACGCCGGTATGGGAAATGACCACAGGGCGTGTCGCCATTGCCAGCACTTCATCCATCACGGCTGGTGATGCATGGGCCAGGTCCACAATCATGCCCTTTTGCTCCATGCGCCGAATCAGCTCCCGTCCCATCTCCGTCAGTCCGCCCTTGACGAGTCCGTGGGCGGAGCCGCCGATTTCGTTATCGAAAAAGTGCGTCGGGGCCATCATGCGTACACCGGCGGCATAGAGGCGGTCCAGATTGGACAGATCGCCATCCAGGGCATGGGCCCCTTCAACCCCCAGAAAAGCCCCAACCAGTTTCGGATTCGAGGTGCGGCGGGCCAGGAAATCACGCAACTCATCCCGGCTGCGAATGATGACCAACGCTCCACCGGAGCGGGCGGCAGCTTCTTCCAGCCGACGGCACTGGTACAGCGCCCGCTCGGTCAGGCTCGTCCAGGTTTTGGGCGGCCAGAGTTGCACGACACTTAGGGCGGCAACGAGGTTGAAGCGGTTGCCATCCGTCCGCTCATTGTTCATCCCACGCGGCGCTTTGGTGACGATGGTAAACGCCTGGAGCGCCACATTGCCTTCCTGCAAACGGGGCAGGTCCACGTGGCCGCGCGTCCCACGCTGTAGCAGGTCACGGTTCCACAACAGTGTGTCGGCGTGCAGATCGGCAATGAACAGCCGGGCATGCAGTGCCTGCGCGCGTGGGGAAGGGTCTTTCCGGGTTGTCGCGGCAATGCCGTTCATGTTGCGCTCCGCGATTTCCGGCAACCAGATCAAGGCAGCCCCCGCGAGCAGCAGGCCCCCACCAGTCACAGCCAGACGCCTTCCCCAAGTGCGCTGGCGGGCAGGGCGAACGTCCGGTGGTTTGGTTATGGCTGAAGTTGGCACTGCTTTGTTCAGGACAGCCGTGCGGTCAGCGCGCCACGAGTCGCAGCAGGTTGGGCTTGCGCTGACTGGAGGGCAGACGGCGGGCATAGACCTCCAAGACGACCCGCGCCAGCTTGTCTGGTGCGTGGCGGACAACCTCTGTTTCTTCGACGAGATTGGCCGTCATGACCGGAATCCGATGGTGGTCAAACACGAGAAACTTGTCGGTAGCCACCCGCGCCGTTGGTGGTGGTACGTTCAGCCGCCGGATGGCTGACCGTCCGGTGAGCGGCCGCGAACCTTCGAGGCGGTAGCGGGCCTGGGCTGCTGCCGAAATCCGGCCGTGATTGACAATGACGGCATCCAGCGTCGCCGGGGCCAGGGCCTCCAGCAGGGTGGCGACATGGTCGGCAATGGAGAAATCGGTTGTCTCACCGGGCTGGGTCATGAGATTGCAGACATAGACCTTCAGTGCCTTGGACGCGGCAATGGCCTCGGTCATGCCCGTCACCAGCAGGTTGGGAATGACACTGGTAAACAGCGAGCCCGGCCCGAGCGTGATGAGGTCAGCTTCCGCAATGGAAGCCAGCGTTTCGGGCAGCGGGTTGCAGTCGGGCGGATCAAGAGCAACGCTCTGAATGCGCCCACCGGCGGCGCTGATTTTTGATTCCCCGCGTACGATGAAGCCATCGTCGAGTTCGGCCACCAGAGTGACATCAGCCGTGGTGGACGGCACGATCTTGCCCTTGATGGCCAGCACCTCACTGCACAACCGGATGGCTTCGACGAAATCACCCGTGATCCCTGTCAGCGCCGCCAGAAACAGATTCCCGAAACTGTGCCCCCGCACGCTGCCCTGTCCGGGGAAGCGGTACTGAAACAGCCGCGCCAAAAGCCGCTCATCTTCCGAAAGCGCCACCAGGCAGTTGCGGATGTCGCCCGGCGGCAATATCTGGAACTCCTCCCGGAGACGCCCGGAACTGCCCCCGTCATCGGTCACAGTGACCACAGCCGTCAGACTTTCAATACACTGGCCGGGCAGGCGGATGCCATCGTCAATGACATGACGTTTCAGCCCCCGCAGCAGGGTAGCCAGTCCCGTCCCTCCTCCAATGGCAACACACTTGATAGGTGATTGAAATTGTCGGGAAGCAGAAGAAGCTGTAGTAGCAGCCATACGTGCAATGAACCGCCCCATCTGGCAACAGAAAAGACAACCAGCCACTTCCTCCTGACCGACGACTTCCGCCGGCCAGGGGAATTACGGTCTTCTGTTACCGGTTCATAGCACAGTTGGTTGCAGTTTTTGTTCGCAAATCTTCAGGAAGACCCGCGCCCGGTTAGCAATTTCGCTTTCCAGCACGAAGTCACTCAGCAGAAGTTGAAGGACATCCCGTGCCCGGTCGTAGTCGTTTTGTTTGAATGACTCCATGGCCGTGGTGTAGAGGTTCAGGGCCTCACGCTCGCGGTTCCGCCGCACGGAAGAAGACACCGGACTGGAAATCACTGGCGCGGGTGGGGGTGGAGTCTTTTGGGCTTTGGACTTGGCTGTCTTACTGGATGAAGCTGCGGCCGGGGCGGGCAGCTCTGCCGTTTTTGGTGTCGTCGCCGAGGCGGTTTTGGCCGCTTTCACCGTCTCGGCTTTCACGGCGGCGGACTCTGCCGAACCTGACGCCTTGGAAGTTTTGGATTCCGCTGTGGGATGGACATCCTTGCGCACCGGGGCTGCCGACTGGCTGCGCGCCGACGCTTTCGAGGTCACTTCCCGGACAGCCTTGACCACCGCTTCCACAGCCTGACTGGTGCTGGTTTCCACAGACCTGGCCTTTGACATCCCTACTTCAGCCGGACGGGACTTGGCGGTGTGCGTTTTGGCTGTGGTTTTGGTGGCAACGGAACCTGTATCCGGTTGCGTGGAGAGCGGACTTACTGGTGACTCTGCCACGGGAGACGCCGCAGACGATGTTTTCCGGCCTGCTTTCCTGGTGGTGTTGACCTCGGTCGTCGTAGTGGGCGAATCAATGGCGAAAGGTGTGGAAGAGGCTGATTCGGAGGTGCGACGACTGGACTTGGCACGCGCTGCCGGCGTCCGGGAGGGAGCGGTCGGTGGCGTGTCTTGGGTTGGGAGCGGAGCACTCGCTGTGAGTTTGCGTGAAGACTTTGAACCGGAAACAGATAGAGCCATTCGCAAGACCTCCCACAGACCGAAAAGATTGTCAAGATAGCACTTTGATAAGAGTAACGTTTTTATCCCGCCATGGTAGCTCAGTCCGTTGTCTTTCGTCAAGCAACTTACCAAAACGCCAAGGACAGCCGGCCACGTCTTAGAACGCCTGACCAAAGGTGACATGCACTTGGAAGTTGGTCAGCCGCCGATTGGGTGTGGCGACAAAAAACGGCGGATCGATGAGGTAGGCGGCATCCACCCGCAGGGGTCCCAAGGGCGTTTTGATCCGAAAGCCCCCACCCAAACTGTTGGTCAGCGATCCCACACCAATGTCTGAAACACGTGCAAAGACGTTGCCAACATCGTAGAAAACGGCCCCTTCCAGGTTTTGCAACAGGGGAAAGCGCACTTCCCCGGTGGCGGCAATCAGGGCATTACCCCCAACCGGCGCATCGGTGACGGGATCGCGCGGGCCGGCCTGCTCAAAACCCAGCCCGCGCAGGGTTGTCGGGCCGCCGGAGAAAAAGCGTTCACTGATCGGAAGGGCCTGGGTGCCGCCATAAGGCTGCGCCAGGCCAACTTGCAGCCTGCCGGCCAGGATGACCGGCGACCGCTCTGTGACGCGGCGGTAGCCTTGGGCCTGCCCCAGAAACCGCAGAAACCGCTCGGAACCGCCGATGCGCGGAGTGGCCACGGTCAAGTCGGCGGAGATGAAGGAACCGCGTGTGGCATCGAGGGGCACATCCCGTGTGTCACGGACATACGTGGCAGAAAGCGTCCCCAGATTCAGGGGCTGATCCGCACGCTGGAGCGGAGGGTTTGTCACGCGCAGATCGAGTACCCGCACATTCTGTAACCGGTAGCGGAAAATCAGGGCGCTTTGCGCATCAAAACGGAGTTCCGACTGAATGAGCGCCACCAGGCGCTGGGCCGTAAAGCTGACCCGCGCCTGCCGTTGAAACAGTCCCGATATGAGAATTGGCGCGGTGACGCCATCCGTCAGGGTGGTGACCCGTGGCAGGTTGAAGCGCGGAAACTGATAGGAAACCTGCGCCAACTGCTCCCGCCGGCTGAGGCGGACAATGAAGCTGCCGACTTCCAGCCGACCGAACATATTGGCATTCGACAGCTCAAAGGAGCCGCGCGGGCCGTCGTTGGTCTGGTAGCCAAACCCGTAGGCCAAGGTGTACGGCTTTGCCTCAATGACATCCAGGGTCACATCCGCCAACGCATCGGCGGGCCCCGTCGCCCGGACATAAGGCGTCTGAAGCAATACCTGCCGAAACGCCCCCGTCGCATAGAGCGCCTGTTCGGCCTGATTCAGCTTGTCGCGCCGCAGGCGTTCTCCCGGCCGGATGGCAAGGAAGCGGCGCAGGGTTTGCTCCGAGGTTCGTCCGCGCGTGCCGATGATGACCCGGTTGACCGTAAAGCGCCGCCCTTCCTCGATTTCATACACGAGGCTTACCTGTGCCGGATCGCCATTGGTTTCTTCGAGTTCCTGCCGAATCCGCACTTCGGCAAATCCTTCGCTGAGGTAAAGTGCCGTGAGGCGCTCCAGGTCGGCGCGTACCCGCTCCTGCGTGACCACCTCACCAGCTTCCAGTTTCAAGACCTGTTTGAGCCGTTCCGCTTCGAGAAGCTGATTGCCCTCCAGGCGGATGTCAGCCACGTGCGCCTGCGGCCCGGGCTCCACCTGGAACAACACCGTGAGGGCTTCATCGCTCAGCCCGGTGCCAATCCGCCGTTCCACCACCTGAGCCTGCAAATATCCGGCGTTGCGCAGGTCGCGCAGAATTACCTCGGCATCCCGCGCCAAGGTGTCTTCGGTGACCAGGCCGCGCGAAGGTGGAATAATGGATGCCGGGCGGGTCTGGAAGTCGCCGGCAACATCGCGGTACGCCAGAATATCCGTCCCCACAATGCGCACCTCCTGCACGCGGTAGCGGCGATTCGGCTCGATGGTGTAGGTCACGATAACCCGGTCTTCATCCACCCGGCGCTGCCGCGACCACTCGACTTCGGCAAAGAAATAGCCCCGCCTTTGCAGGGTGAGGAGCAACTGGCGGGCCCCGTCTTCCAGGGTGAAGTCATCAAGACCACCATCACGGAGCACCGGCAGGATGCGGCGCTGTTCTTCACGGCGCAGCTCAAACCCGGTGACATTGACCGTGACGGCCGGACCCGAGGTGATTGTGACCGCAACCGCAACCCGGTTAGTGGCCGGATCATAGGTGATGCGCGGTTCGCTGATGCGCGGATCAAGGTAGCCACGCGCCACGTGCAAAGCGCGAATGCGTTGGAGGTCGGACTGGACAAAATCTATCGCGTAGGGCGTCCCCACCGGGTGCTGGATGATTTTGGCGTCAAAGTCACCAGGTGGAATTTTCAGGTTTCCGTCAATCTGCCAGGCACCAATGAGGGCCCGCGGCCCCGGCGTAACGACAAAGGTGACGCGCACCCGGGCCGCATCGTTTGGCGGCGAGAGGCGCGCCCGGATGGAAGCCTGGAAATAGCCGCGCTCGCGGTACAACCGGCGCAGAATTTCCTCACTCTCGCTGAGGACGCGCGCCGTGATTTTGCTCCCCCGTTCCAGGGCCGGCAGCCGCGGCAGGAGTTCTTCCACAGGAAAGATGGTATCGCCCTCGAAGACAACTTCGGCAACCCGGAGCTGGCGGGCAATGACAAACCGGACCCAAACCCCATCGGCTCCTTCGGGGGTTGTGAACACCTCGGCATTGGCGACGCGCCCCGAACGGTGTAACCGCACGAGCGCTGACCGCAGCCGGGCTGCAGTCAAGAGTTCACCGACCTGCAAACCGACGATTTCCACCAGGGACGGCTCCGGGGTAAACCCCGCCTCGACCTCAATGGTGAGGCGGGTGATGGTACGTCCATCCAGACGGCCGACCGGGGGACGCAGCGGATCGAGAACACTAGCGCTCTGTACCGAGGGCAGTATGTTCTGCGCGCCAGCCGCTATACCGGCAAGGGCAAACCACAGCCCCACAACCAGCCAATGCAGCCGCCACAGCTCCAGTTTGGTTGGGTTTGGTTGGCGTTGCCTCCAAGGTGGCACTATCCCGGTCAGGTACGGACCGGCTTCTGTCTTTCGTTCCCACGCCAACATCGGGGTGCGATTATGGGTCATGGTTTCCGTGCCGCGCTACTTGCAGGCAGACGCCGGTGTATCTTCACGCCCGCCCGGCGCGGAAGACATGGCTGCCGCACGATAGCAGCGGGGCACGCGCGCCGTCAGCGCCGTTGTGGCTTCAAGGGCAATACTGCCCATCACGGCTGCGTATTCCTCCGCCGTGATGGTTGTCTCCCCTTGGCTGCCAATGAATGTCGCCACGTTGCCTAAGGCCACATCCGGCACGTCGGTGACATCCAGCATAGTCACATCCATGCTGACCCGCCCGATGATGGGCACTTTCCGGCCACACACCAAGGCCTGACCGCGGTTGGACTGGATGCGGTGCAGTCCATCGCCGTAGCCCAGCGGGACGGTGGCCACCCGCGTGGGACGGCGCGTGACAAAGGTGCAGCCGTAACCAAGCGGTGTGCCGGGCGGAACGGTCTTCAGCCCCAGAATGCGCGCGTGGAGCGACAGTACCGGCTGGGTTGGCGGCGGCGGAAACGCCGGAGACAGAGCATCTCCAGCAATACCGTACAGCAATCCGCCCAAGCGGACCAAATTCCCTGCCGCCTCCGGCAGAAAAGCATGCAAACCAGCGCTGTTGGCCAGGTGGATGTAGCGCGGCGTCCATCCGGCCGCCCGCGCCTGCTGCACCGCCAGTGCGTGGCGTCGTATCTGGTCGCGTGTGAAATCGGCATGCTCCGGCAGGTCAGCCGAAGCAAAGTGTGTCATCAGGCCGTCCAAGCGGAGGTGCGGGCAGGCTTTGAGGCGCTCCAAGACGGTGGTGAACTGGTCAGGCGACAGCCCCAGACGACCAATTCCGGTGTCTATTTCGAGATGGACGGCCACCGTCCGCCCGGCTTGGGAAGCGGCCTGTTCCAGAACCGGCAGGTAGTCCGGGTCAGGCAGCGTTGTGGCCAGATCATAGTGAACAATGGCGGCTTCCTGCCCAAACCAGAAACCGCCCAGGACGAGAATGGGGCGGGTAATCCCAGCCCGGCGCAGAGCCACGCCCTCTTCCGTTGTGGCCACGCCGAACCAGTCAGCCCGGACAACGTCCTGAAGAAAGGTTGCCACCGGCAGCAGGCCATGGCCGTAGGCATTGGCTTTGACCATGGCCATAACCGGCACACCGGCGCGCTGCCTCAGCCATCGGTAGTTTTGTTGCAGCCGCGCAAGGTCAATCTCTGCCCAAGCTGAAAGGTGGGAAGGGACTGGTGCACCTGCCCCCCCGTTTCCACTCCCACCTTCACTGCAACTCGACACGATCTCCAACGACGGCTTCGCGGGTCGTACGGGTCAGCACCCCAACCGAGGTATTGGCTTCGGTACGGATGATGACGATTTCGCCGACGAGTGTTCGCGGCAGCTCGCTGCGGGGCGTCCGCTCGGCAACCTGTGGGTAGCCCTTCTTTGAAGAACCCAGCGACGAGTTGTCACGGGTACCAAAACGGTCGCTCGAAAACCCGTCGTTGCGGGGCGGCCCGATATTGTCATCCCGGAAACGTGTAATCGGGTCACTACCCAGTGGGCGATAGACCGTCAGGTAGTCGCCGACCTTGATACCGTTGTCCGCTCCAAGGTTGATGTACACCACATCGTTGCGCGCGAGCTGTTCCCGACCAAGCTGCCCGGCCAGAATCTGCCCCGTTGCCCGCCCGGTCGGAGCGCCAACAACCGAGAGCGGACGGTATGGACGCACGGTTGGAATCGGCCGCCGCTCATAGGGGATGAGGACATCCCCCAGGTTGACCGTGCCGGTGCAGATCAACGTGATTTCCCCGGTTGCCGAGGTGTCGCGTACTTCAGTGATGCGGAGCACCCCCAACTCCTGCACGAGTGTTCCCAGCTTGCGCCGCCGGTCAGCAGGGTCGTAAACCGGACCGATGTTGCGTACAATCTGGTACTCAGCGCCGGTTTGCAGGTTCGCATCACGTCCCCGGTTGATATACACCAGATCACCCTGCGAGAACTCACGGACGTAGGCTTCTTTTTCACTTCCAACAATTTGGAGGTCTTCTGGGGCAGGCTCGCCGATGTAGCCGGCGCACACGCGCATGGCTTCAGACATTACCAAGCGCGGCACTGTGGTTTCAGCCGGATTCTGTGCACGGGCAAGGCCGCTGACGGCCACGACGGCGGTAAGGGCAAGACCGGTCAGGGAGCGGACCGATGCCAGGCGAAGGGAGGTAAGTGACATGTCAGCACCTTCTGTGAAATTTCGGCTCACCAACGGTTGAAAGATAGCGGGACGGTGAACCGATGGACTCGACCTGGAACAAGCACATTAGTTTGTAATGTACGCTACGAGTTAGCAGAAATGACGGCCGGGCGTCAACTGCGGACTCGATGCAGCCACTCATTGAGCGTCACCACGACTGCCGCCTCCTGGCCGGGGACGGCGCGGCGCGCTCCATACGGAATCCTGGCCTCACCGGCAGCGACAAACTGACGTTCAACAAACACCACAGGTCTTGTGGGAAAAGCATTTTGCCTTTTTCGCAAAGCTGTGCTACGCAGCCGCCACATTTTATTCAAGGAGGTTTTGCCATGTGGTCTGCCGGCTTTTGCCTGCGTCACCGTTGGGCGTGGATGGCCCTGGTGCTTTTTGGTACGGCTTTCAACTTTGCTTCCGGGCAAGCGCCCGACAGCGTGCGGCCGTCTCAGGCGTCGCCGGAATCATCTCCGCCGGTCAAGCACATGGCCGTCCTGCGCCGTCAGGCAGAACAGGGGCTACCACCAACGCCAACTGAAGTTGCGGAGTTCTGGAAAACCAGCGGGAGAATGAGTTATCAGGCGGTCAAAGCCCATCAGGCCGTCATCTTTCAAAGGGTCGCGGCTCGCCTTCAGCGAGAGGGGGTGACATCTCGGCCTTTTTTGCTGCTTCAGCAGAATCTCTGGTATCCGGCTCTGCACCAGGAGTTGATGAGAACGTCCCACTTTCGGGCAACGGTGCGGCTGGGTAATCGGATTGGAGGGGTGTATGTCGCTGATACCGTGGTGGCGCCAGAGCGGGTGGAAGTTGACGAAGAGACCGTCATCATCGCGCGGTCTGTTGTTGTGGAAGGAAAAACACTCGTCATTCGGATGAACCACCCTGTCTTCCTTTTCCATGCAACACCGATTTGCTTTACCGAGGCGTCCGTCGGGCGCGTCGTGTTTGACACCAGCGGACAGGGGTACCAAGACAGGCCCGCCGAGCAAGCGCAGCAGGGGCGGGACAGCGTTCGACGGGAACAACAGGGTGATGACCGAAGTGGTAGGCCGGGAGATTCTGAACCGGCCAGCAAGCCAGGGAAAACAGGCGATAATGGCCAGGCCGGGGCAGATGGAGACGCTGGTAACTGTACAAATGGTCCGAACGGGAAGCCAGGAGTAAACGGGGCAAAAGGCCAGGATGGCACAGATGGGGTGGGCGGTGGCGACGGAAAGCGAGGTGGTGATGCCACCCAAGAACTTACGTACACAACACCGTGCAATGCGCAGCCCGGCAATGCCTATGTGTTCCGCACCAATGGCGGCGACGGCGGCGGCTGCACCGAGTATTACTGGGCTTTTTATGCTTCGTATGATGGCGGGTTGACCTGGATATTGGTCTCCACGGCCTATGCCGGCTGCTGGTAATCGCGACGCATGAACCCGTTACAACCTGCTGTTTCGTTCCGCCGCCAGTCCCATCATGACTGGGCATCACAGCCAGCCACGAACCACCAGCGCGTCAAGTCTGCTGACGACTCAGCCATTCGTTGAGGCTGGCGACAACCGCCGCCTGCTCGCCGGGGGTTTTGGCCGTGCTCTCGACGCGGAATTTGACCGTAAACCGTCCGTCGGAATATATCCCTTCGATGCCCTTCGCGCCGCAGCGAAAGCGCGTGCGCTGGGGCAGGTCGGGGTTGAAGTAGAAGGTTGCACACTGTACGACCTGCTCAACTTCATCCGTCACCTTCTTCATGAAGACTTCCACTTCCGGGTGCTCCCCGGGCCAGCCGGCATCTTTTTCCAGCCGGGGCGGATGCTTTTGCAACGCCTTGGGGGGCAGCACTTGGCTGCGGTCGGTACGGAAGCGTTCGCGAAAGGTCTCGTGAAAAATCTGCCCGACCGGCGACAGCTCCAGATAGTCCTGCCCGTCAATCGGGACCCGTTCAACCAGGCTCTCGTATGTTTCCTGCCATTCCTCGGCATAGGTGGATGCCGGAACGGGATCGGATGTCCGTTCCAGGTCGTACAGCATGCCGCTGGCACGCATCCACACCTCGAAGTCAAAGGCCACGGGCAGGGGCGGAAAGGCGATGATTTCGCTGAAGAGTTCGTGCTTGTAAAACACCGGAATGCCCAGAGCCTGGCCGAGCAGTACGGCAACGGCTATCTGCGCCTTGTAGCCGCCGGTGGCATTGATGGCGCAGGCTGCGGCTGAACGTTCCCGGACAATGCGGCAGACATTCCGCGCCAGGTTGCGCAGCCCCTTGGTACGAAACCGCTTTGGGTCTTCGTCCTGCAAGTCCTCCACTTCGACGGTCTCCACCAGAGCGTGACCCTTGTTCAGGTAGTAATCCTTGAGAATGGCCGCGATGTCGCGTCCCTTGTCCGTGCTGGAGTGAAGAAAAAACAGTCCACAGTCTGCCGGGATGTATTCCTTCTCAAGCAGGCTGGCAATGGAGTTGATCTCTGCGCCGCACACCCGGTCACTGGCCGGCAAAGGGCGCAGGGCTTTGGCAACTCCCGGCCAGTCGCCACGTTGGTAGGCTTCGGCCAGGGGGCGGTATTCCGGCTTGATACCGTCGTTGGACAGGCCTTTCTTCAAAGCTTCCAGGTTGGGCTGAAACAGACTCGTGCCAACGGTACAGATCAGAATGCTTGGCTTGTTCACCGACGACCTCCTTTGGGTTGATGGCCAGGGCCCTTTTTCGTCTTGTCCTGGGCTTTCTGGGCGCGTTGTTTTTCTTCCTCAGTCGGCCAACGAAAACTCAGTGAGTCGCCAGCGCTGGCGACGATGAGTTCCACCTCTTCACCGGGCTGCTTGTCGCCTGGCACTTCTTTAGTATTCACAATCGGACCTTCTCGGCGGCTGTCTAGGTGGCGCGCCTTCCAGCCGCCTTTTTTGGTCTTCTCTTCCAGAAGCACAGCTTTGACCGTGGTTCCGGGGGAAGGAAATGAGGTGGTTGACGCCGATGCGCTCCCCACAGCCGGATTGGACACTGCCGGCTTCTGCCCGCCAGGTGCGGAAAGGCTGGCACGCTGTTCCAAGTCGCTCTTAACTTTCTGGAGAAACGCTTGCAGGAAATTCCGGCTGGTCCCCAAGTCTGGAAGATATGCTGACGGAAAAGCCACGATGCGCACCGTCCAGCCCTGCTCGCCATCTTTACGGGGGGCAAGGTGAATGTGCACCGGCGAAGCATGCCGATCTTTGACGGGCGGGCGGGGGGTGAAGCTCCCCTGCACGGGTGGGCCAATCCGGCGGGGCAACCCCAGGGCTTTCTTCTCCAGCTTATGCTTGTACTTTTTGGCAAACGCCTGATAGGCAAACCCCACCTGGTCGAGTACGCTCCAGACATCCGGCCAGGAAAAATCAACCTCAACCGGGCCAAGCATTTGACTCAGTCCAATGGCGTTAGGTTTTGCTGCCAGCCCTAACTGTCCACGCAACCGTTCTGCGGCTTGCCGGCAGGTTTCCAGCCTGTATCCATCGGCCAGTTGGGTTGCCTGAAGCGAGCCAAATCCCTTGCGTGCCTTTGAGCCGACGCCACCAAAGTGGCACAGCAGCCACAGGGCCGCTTTGGCCTGCTCCAGTGCCTCGTCGGCCGTTATGGGCCTGGCTGTGTGCTTGACCGGCTGGGCTTTGTCTGCCTGGCGGTTTGCTTTCTGCCCTGTTTTCACCGGCTCAACAAAGTGGGTTGGACGGGCTACCAGCCGCAACCGCCAGGTTGCACCCGGTTCAAGCCAGTGGCGCTGCTTTCTCTCCCCTTCGCGGCTGGACTCGTCCATTCCATAGGAGAGATACCACAGGCCCTGCGTGGTCTTTTCCGGGTTGGCTTCGGGAATACCGTACTCGGATTTCTTCTTCCGGTCGTCGAAGTTTGCCAAGTCTCTCTTGTTGTAGGGCTGTGGATTGGGGCTGGCAACCCGCTCCACAACCAGCCGCACCGCTGCACCGCCTTTGGTATCCCCCCAGATGGCAGCTTCCAGAGTGCGCAGGGTGGCGACATCCACCGCGCCGGCGTGCAGGGTGCGCCACCACCAGCGGAGCAGGCCGCGCAGCGTCGCCGGACGCAGGTCGCAGTCTTCACGCTGCTGATTGGCTCCGGCCAGAAAGGCTGGCGAGGTCAGTTTCAGCTCGGTCTCAAAGATTTCCAGCCTGTGCTCCGGCAGCGGCGGCAACGTACCTTCCGCCGGCTTGAATGCCCCGTAGCCGGTGTTGGTCTTGGCGCCAGCGCCCAGATGACACAGCCCGCCCAGCAGCCACGCCCGGGCCAGTTCCAGAAGGTCATCAGAAACGTCGTGGTGGCGCTTGCTCAACGGAAACGTGAAGGTCACGTCTGGCGCAACGGCCAGAAAGTACACGGGTACCGGGTCTTCCCAGTCGCCCGGCGGATGTTGATGAGTTTCCTGGTAGTACCCGGAATGGTGGTTGTTGACGATGTCCACCACCAGCCTGGGCCAGCATTCCGGCCAGGCGTCGTGAAAAACAACGTTGCCACATGCGGCCTTGACCTCCGGGGAGTCCGGGTCGGTGTCGTCCTGATGCCGGACGGCGGCCGGATGATGGCTGTTCGCAATCTGTTGGCGACGGTCCGGGTTGGGGGCCCAGCCAAAGACATCCTCAATCTGCCGCCAGGCAGCCGGCTGGTCAGACTGCGCCGGCAACCAGACGGTTTCAGCGTAGGCGCGCGCCAGCCCTTTGAGGCCGCTGCCGGGCAGGTAGGCAAAGCCGTAGATCGGATGCAGGCAGATACCAGCGTTTTCCAGCGCCGTCGCCCGCGCCAGATGCAGCGTCAAAGGGCCCGTTGTCGTACAGTCAAACCAGCTTCCGCCCGGCAGAGCCTTCAACATAGCCTGCCGACGCGCCAGCAGCTCTGTGAGCAGTGACGAATCACCGGGAACACGGCATACCCCCTCCAGAGCGCTTTTTTGTGCCTCCTGATTGCCCGGAACGCTGTACTTGTCGAGTTGCAGGCCCGGATGCTGAACCTGGGTGCTCGTGATAAGCTTGAATAGCTCGAATGTGCTTTTGGGCAAAACAAGCTGCTGGGTCATGACGCTTCTGTTTCTTCTGTCAGTCCTTCGGCTTCGGCAAAGCGGTTGAGCCACAGGAGATAGGCGAGCACTTCATCGGTTGCCCGCCGCAGAACATCGGCATTGCCTTTGACAATGCGCTCCAGCAGGTCTTTTGGCTCGTTTCCCTGGGGTGGCATCCGCTGGTTGATCCAGTCGGTGAGTTCGGCGAGCAGTCCCGGCGCATAACCTTTGGCTTTCAGAAACGCCAGCGCCTGCCCCAACCCGGCCGTCATGATACGGACGGGCAGTTTTTTGGCCTGTCCGCCGAACTTTTTGGGTTCCTGCTTTTGGTGCGGGCCCTGCTTCTGCTTTGCGCGCTGCACAGCTTCCCAGGCGTGGCTGGCGCGGCGCTGGTCAAGTGTTGGTTGACTTGCCATAAGCCTCACGCCTCCTTTCCGTTGACCAGCCGCACGGCGCAGAGTCCCTTGCCAATGGTTTCATCGCCCCCGATTTGCAGGTAGGGCGGGGTATGGCACTGTACGTACGCCAGAACGTCGCCGGCTGACTGGCTGTGGCCGTTGCGGCGACTGGCGCTGGCCAGCACCACGGCATAAAACAGCGTCTCTGCCGGCAGGAACTCCTCGTAAAACAGCGCGCCTTCCTTGACCGTCTTGCGTTCGTAATCGAGGCCGACGCGGGCCACGACCTCGGTGGCATGGCGGACAAAATGCGTGAAGTCGTCGTCGTGCAGCACGACCAGATGGCTTTGCAGCCGCTTTTGCGTTGCCTCGTCAGCTACGGCCCGCACGGCAAGCCAGTCCGTCAGATCATTGGCATCGCCCGTGCGTTCAAACTCGAACTCTTCCAGCACCAACTGTTTGCCGCCAACCAGCAGGGGGCTGTCGGCATGGCACAGGGCTTTGTCTTTCCCCGGTTCAGCCGGCAGCCTGAAGCCGGCGTTGCCCAGGTCAGCCAGTTTCAGATCGCGCTGAAGCCGTTCGAGTACGGCCGGGCACGTCACCCAGGCAAAGACGCCCCGCAGGGAACGTACCGGAAAAGCCAGGATGCGCGCATCGGTCATGCTCAGCGCCCCGGCGTGCTTGCCGGCCTCGGCGGTTTCCGGGCCGAAGACAGCGAACAGATCACCGTTGTTGCCGGCAGCCCGGCGGCATGCATCGCGCACAATGCCCTTGAGCGTTGAGCCGGGAATGACCGGCCACTGCGTATGGCGCTCACGTTGTACCGGCAAATCCACAGTTCCCAAAGCCGTGCCCGAGCCGGGATGCAGACCTGTCTGGGCATGGATAAACAGCAGGGCGGCGGCACGCTGCAAAGCGGCGTTCGCGTTGGCGGCTACGGGTTCAGACATGGTTCCACACTCCTCTCACATAGCATCCCCAGCCCTGCCGACGGTCGTCCTCCGTTTCCGCCAGCAGGAACGGGGCATCGTCCGGCAGGTCATCCAGGAAATAGACACTTCCGGCCGGGACGGCAAAGCGCGTAGGTTTGGGCCCGCCGCGCGCCAGGTCCCAGCCGGAAAACGCGACTGAACCGGACACGGCAGCGGCCGCCAGGCGGCCGGTGAACGCCTCTGGCTTCCAGCCGTGCGCAAACACACACGGGGTCGTCAGCAGTACCAGCGGCTTCTGCCCTTCTGTGGAAGGGACTTCACGCGGCCAGGCAAAGGGTTCTTTCAGCCGGTGGCACAGCACGTGGCGGCTTTCACCGCCAAAAGCCAGGGTTGTCAACTTGTCCAGCGCGCCCGCTGGCGCGTCGTCCGGCAGGCACACTTCGGCATAGAGAAACACGCCCTGCTTCAGCGCCAGAAAACCACGTCCGTAAATCTGTGACTCCTCACTCACCAGGCGTTCGGGCGAAATGCCGATGCCGATGCGGTAATCCAGTCCGAACAAATCGCCTGCCGGGACAACTTCCGTCGCAGAAACCGGTTTGCCTTCGAGAAAGTGGGACAGCCCGGCGGGCGTCAGATAGCCTTCGACCGGCTCGGTGACGACCGCTTCTTTGAGCCACAGCGGACGCCGTTGCTCTTCCGGCACAGGGTGCCAGCCGGGGAGTTCTTCCTGCAGGGGGGCCAGGGCAAAAAGCTGTTGGCCGCCGGTTTTCCCTTTGGCCCGGTGCAGCGTCGCCGGCGCCGGCACGAGCACTTCGCATGGCGTAGCGGGGTTTTTGTCCCACCGGGCCAGCCAGGGGCCACGTACGGCCAACGCACCGATCCAGTGCGCCTCCGCGCTGCAAGCTTCGCGTACGGCTTCGGCAAACGGCTTTCCTTCTTCCAGCGCGTGCCGTAACCGGCCGAAGTCGCAGCCGGCAGCCTGCATGAGCGCCGTGCAGATGGCTCCGGCCAGGGTTTGCGGGAGCGGCAAACCGCTGAGCATCTGCTCGGTGCCGTCCATAAAGGGCCGTCCGTCGCGGAAGAACAGCACATCAAGTGCTTCCAGGCACAAGCCGACGGTCTTCATCGCCCCGTTCATTCCCTTCCCCCACGCGCCATAAACGACGCCGTATGGCAGAGCGTGAGAAAATGCCCGAGCGCCTCTCCGACCGAAGCAAAACGCGGGCGGCTCCCTGAAGCGACCTTTGCATTCGTGAAGGCCTCAAAATCCGCAACGAGCGCATCAGGCGGGAGAATTGGCTTTTCCGCCCGCCCCAACTGCCGCCGTATCTCCGCCTGGATGGCTTCCCTGGGAAGGGCGGCCAGCGTATGCCGCCCGGCGTACAGGTGATAGGCCCACCGATCCGAAGCCCCGGCAAGAAACGCCTGTTTCCACTTCGTCACCACCGGGACAAAGCCCCACGGACAGATGGCTGTTGTGTGCTCGCCCGACCGGCGGCGGACGGTTATGGCCAGGGCATCGCGGCCGGCATCCTTGGCCTGCTCTTCGGCGCGGCGGGCATCCTGCAATGCCAGCCGGAGATCGTCCTTGGCGTGAACAAGCACCAGCCCGCCCGACAGCGTAGCCAGCGAACCCATGAGCAGGTAGGTGCGGCCGTCTTTTTCGTACCAGTCGGCTGTGTAGGCAGCTTGCAGTTCATGGGCGCAGTCCAGGGCGGTGCTGAGCGGCAGCAGCGCCAGGGTGTCATCGCCGCCGGAATAAATGACCGTTCCGCCGTGTTCGGCAACGACCTGTGGGACGATGTGCAGGGCAAAGTTGGCCAGCGCCGTGCTGATGGCGGCATGCAGCGCCGGGCCGACCGGGCGTTTGGCGTCCAGCCCGGCTTGCTGGTGCAGATTTTCGTAGTAGGCGACAAGTTCAGGGTGCATCACCTCCCGCACCGGCGGCGACTTTTCACCCCGCAGCCAGCCGCCAAGCTCATCGCCGTCAAGCTTGAGAATGGCGTAGTACACCGGCGGCCGGCCCTGTTCTTTTTTGGCCGACGCGATGATTTTCCAAAGTTCCGCCGGGCAGGAATCGGCGTCTTCGGGATTCTCGTCCGGTCGGGACCAGTACAGCCAGTTGCCGTTCCAGGGCTTTCTCCAGTCCCGCCGCCAGTCAATTCCGGCCTGCCGCAACCAGTCAGCAGCCGCGACAGTCCAGGTATCCGGGAAACGCAGGTCGTCCGTTGAAAGCTCCAGTTCCTTTTTCAGAAAGGCCGGCGCGGCAAATCGCTTGACCAGCCCGATGGCGCACAAGCCTTCACCCGGCCGCAGGCGAACGCCCTCGATACTCAGGCCCTGCTCTGACGCCGAAAGCGTATTCCAGAACTGCTTTGATGCGCTGAGTTCGTCCGGCCCCATCTGCTCGAAGGTTCCGAGCAGCGTACATTTCTGCGGAAAGCGCCCGCCAGTCTGAACCGGTAGATTGGATGGGACATGGCGAACGGTGCGATGGGCAGCCAGCGACCGCTGCGCCAGCTCGACCTGATGCTGCCAGCGCCCGGCGTGTTCCTGGTCGTAGCCCGGTTGATCACCTTTGGGAATGGCGCGGGCAAGCTGACGGACGGCGGCCGCGTTGGGAAAGGCTTCCTCGAAGGAAGCTTTGCCGGTGAGCAGGCGCGCCAGCTTCTGGTCAATGGTTTGGGCAGAGCCGCCCAGCGGCAGCACAGCGGTCGCAACGTTGAAGTAGTTTTCGATTTGTGCGTCCCACCGCTTGTCCCACCCTTGGCAGGCGTTGTCCAAAGGTTGCTTGAGCTTTGCCCGGACGGCCTCAGCCAGGGCCTTGACGGCGGCATCGGCAGCCTGGCGGCAGCTTTTGGCCAGTTCTTGGGCAGCCGTACCGTCCTTGCCCCACGGCACAAGGGCCAGAAACCGGTGTGGCAGCGAGGGTGTCATCCGCAGTTCGGTTGGCGGCAGGGGCACTTGCTCTTGTAGTCCTTGCGCGTTGCGCAGCCACAAATCCACCAGCGGAACACCGCGCAGGGAAGGGTAGATGAGCGCTGTCGGGCCAAGGTCTTTAAGGATGGGCTTCATCGCCTGAAACGCCAGCCACGACAGGATCATGCTGCCTGACCACAGATCGCGTACGGTTCGCGCCGCCTCGATAAACCGCTGGACAGGCCCCAGCGCAAAGGCGAGCAGGGCTTCTCCGCCGCCGGCGTCAAGGGCCGCTCGAAACGCCGCAGCCGTGTCGGCGTGATGCCAGATGGTATGGTCTGGCGTCCGCGTGTCTGCCGGGAGCAACGCAAAGCACGGGCGAACCGTCGCCAGCGCATCCGGCCACAACCGCCAGATGGCCAGCAGGCGCATGAAGTGTTCGTTTGCGGGCAAACCGCCGACGATAGCCCGAAGCTGCTGTTCCTCGGCCTGCGTCAAGGCGTCATTCAGCGGCGGCACATTGAGGTCTTTTGGAGCGGCCGATAGCGGATGGAAGATACGCAGTTGGCCGTTTTTCGGGGCAACGGCCCGCTCGCCATCTCTTCCGGCCGTTGGCATGGGAAAGCGTTCAACCGCCGAGGCCAGTGGATCGGCGGTTGCAGCAGCTTCTTCGATGTGGCAGCTTCCCTCTTCGCCAACCACAATGGCGGCATACCGGCGGGCGCGGTCAACGTGTCCGCGAATGGCGAGTGCCTTGTCAGGTGGGTCGTGCAGGTAGGTAAGCAGAATCTTTTCCCAGTTCGCGGCCAAGGGCGTTACCTCCCACAGTCCGGCCATAGCCAAGCGGGGTCCGTATCAAGCCCTTCCCAAGGGCCTTGGCACGGCAAGCGTGCCTGGCAGCTACGGCGTCCCAGAGTGTTTTGCAAGTGGTTGTACTTTCTCTGTTTTACTCTGCCAGCCAGCAACACTTCAACAGAAACCATAAGGAGTGAACCTCTGGCAGGCATATTGCGCAGACAGAGCTTGACGTCGGCCGGAAACCGTTACCGTGGTGTGCCTTCTGGCAGATAGCACCGGAGCAGCACCTTGAGCACGCCCGGTGTGGTCGCGTGCTCGAAAGCGCGTCGTCCGTCGTCCAGGTCATAGACCGCTTCGATGAGCGGCTGTGGGTTGACCTTGCGTGCGGCGAGCAGCGCCAGAGCGGTTGGCATATCGCCACAGCGCGACCCGACCAGCGTCACTTCCGGGACGACAACTGTGGCTGGAGGAAGCATCCAAGGTGTTTCTGAAGTGGACTTGAGCACGACCGTTCCACGGGGGCGTACCAGTCGCAGGGCATCGGCCAAACCGGTAGCGCGCCCGGAGGCTTCCACAACGACCTCGAACCGGCGGTTTGCCGACCGAAGTTCATCCGCGTGGCGGGTTGCGATACCGGCTTCGGCCGCCACGGCCAGCTTGCGTGCGTGACGGCCGATGAGTGTCACAACCAGCCCATGCGCGTGCAGCACCCGGGCAATGAGTTGTCCAAGCTTGCCGTCACCCAAAACGGCTACCGTCTGGCCTGGCTGGCAGGAAACCTGCTCCAGAATGCGACAGGCGGCGGCCAGCGGCTCGGCAAAGACGGCATCCAGATCACTGACGGTATCAGGCACGGCGTAGAGGTTGCGCAGCGGCAGCGCCAGGTATTCGGCAAAAGCGCCGTCGCGCTGGCGGATGCCGATGACGGTGCGTTGCGCGCAGTGGTGTCTGTCGCCGGCTTGACAGGCTTCACACGTGCCGCAGGCCACGTTGATGTCTCCGACGACCCGCCGCCCGATCCAGGCAGCATCGGGGGCCGCAGCCACGACGCCGACAAATTCGTGGCCCAGCGTGCCGGAAAAGCCGGTGTAGCCCCGTACGATGGCGGCATCCGTCGCACAGATACCGGCATAAGTCACCCGGATGACCGCTTCTTCGGGCATGTCCGGCCGGGGGATTTCGGCGAGCTGTAATTGTCCGTTGACCAAACGCAGCGCCTTCACCGGCCACACCTCGCACAGTGGACAGTCTGATGAACGCCCGACTATGATGCCCGATTTCGCGCCATGCGCGCATAAGGGACAACCTCAGACGTGCAGGTATTCACCATGTCAGATACTGTCGGTCAGTTTATTGAGTTTCTGCGCCGCCACGACGACGAAGCCTGGGCGGCGATTGTTGCCAGCCTTCTGCCCGATGTGCACCCCGTTGACCAGAACGCGCTCCGGGTGTGGTTTGCTTTTTATCCGGTCAAGCTGTTTCGCATGCTGGCCGAAGATGAAGCGCGCGCCCGGCAGGACTGCCTGCTCAACGGGCGCTACCGCCTGGCTGACCATATTCACACCTCACACCGGTTTTTTTATGGACATCGTTTCTGGCCGAAGGTTCAGAAAGCCGTGCTGATTGACCTCCGCACGCCGCCTCGGACAACGCTGGAAAACCATATTCGCCAGGCAGCACGGCGCACAGGGGTTGATCCGGCACTGGCGCTGGGGATTACGGCCGTGGCTTACGCCACGCTGCAACAGGTCGGCGTGGAAGCCTTCCTAACGCCCCCGCCGCCAATGGATGTGCCGCCGCTGGAGCCGGAACTGATCGTTGCCGAGCGTCGGCGGCCGGAGCCACGCACCGTGTGGGATATGCTCCTGCGCAGTGAAATCAACCAGACCTACACGATTCGCTTTGATGAACATGACCCGGCGGCAAAGTTTCAGGCCATTTATGGGCAGCCCCTGACGACGGCCGCCGGGCAGATGCCCAATGCGGCAGCGTTCAAGGCAAAAGACCCGCGCTGTGTCGCGGGACCGATTCCCACGGAATGCCAGACCGGGGCCTGTGGCACGTGCTGGATTGGTGTACTGAGCGGCGCTGAAAACCTCAGTGCGATTACGCCCTTTGAAGTCACGCGCCTGAAAAAAATTGGCTATCCGTACGATGGGACAGAGCACCCGGTCATCCGCCTGGCATGCAAGACGGTCTGTGAAGGCAAGGCTTCGATTGTCATTCCACCGTGGAATGGCGTTCTGGCCAACTGGGACCACCCACCAATTCGGGGTTAGCCTTGGCAGCCGTGTATTCCACGGATACACACCTGGACGCCACTAGATCATGAATTTTGGCTTGGATACTCAAGACAAGCGTTACCTTGACATCGTGCTTGAGCCAATTCGGGTTTGCGCCAGATATAAGCCAAGATTTGGTCAAGGCAAGCGGGGTAAAGGTTTGACCTTGGAACAGTTCCAAAAGCTGTATCAGGCGGATCCGTTCTACAACTGGTTTGGGTTGGATAACCCAATGATGTACACCGCCCACAAAGCCGCAGGCGGGATGACAAGCGTCTATCGCCAGATAGGAAGCAGATGCGAAAAACTTTTCAGGACAATCCTGTGTGACTCACTGAGACTCACGCATAACGACGTGACCTGGTCTTACAAGACACAGCTACCCACGGGCAAGGAGCGTACCCTTTACCTGGACGGCCGGGTGCCTCTGGAAGGAATTTCTGACGACCACCGAAAGCAGATTTTTCATACGTGGATGCAGAAGGCCGCAGAGAAGATCGGTGTTGATACCAAAATATCCAATGCACTGATTGGCGCGGTCTTTGAGATTCGACAGGGTTACAAGAGTAAGGACGCAAAGCGTCAGAATGCCGACATTGCGAGTGCGGCAATAGCATATACAAAAGCTCATTTTCCTTGTGCAATAATACTCTCAACACAAATTGATGCCGACATCTTGGACCGGTACAGAAGTGAAAAATGGTTGGTTCTCACCGGCATTGTCGGCAAAAATGATCCCTTGGTATCCACCTATGATTTCATGTGGGATGTGGTTGGCTATGACCTGGAAGGTTTCTTCCAGCGCAACAGTCAACGTCTGCGCGGTGAAGTGGAAGCCACTCTCAAGGTGCTGCTGGCACCATAGGGTCAGGTATGGTTTCCCTTCCGTCACGAGAACAGCTTCGGCGCCGGGCTGAATATACCCACAAGTTCAATGCCAGGGTGGGCAGATATGGCTGGCTTAGGTTAACCCCGGCTTATTCTTTGAAGATCGTTGAGGAACTGATTGCCAACCATCCCAATGCACAGAGGATTTTGGATCCATTTTGTGGGACAGGAACAACAGCACTCTGCGCTGCCTGCTACGGCCGCGAAAGTACAACAGCCGATATTAATCCATTCCTGGTCTGGCTTACACAAACCAAAATTGCCCGATACCCAGCGGAAACCATTGAAGCGGTGCAATCTGCGTGTCAGGAAGTGCTTGACTTGGTTGCCAGGCATGCTGTCAAGCCAGTTTCAACGCCACCTATTTTTAATGTTGAACGGTGGTGGAGCCTGGAAACACTTACCTTTCTTCGATTGCTTCGCGCAGCTATCGAAAAGGCCACCGAGCCGGATACACCTTCCCGCAATTTACTGCTGGTGGCCTTTTGTCGTACGCTCATTGAGCTGTCGCAGGCGGCATTCAATCACCAGTCCCTGTCATTTGGAAATGATGATGGATTCGCTCTTCCCTTTCCCGTGGACAGAGGTTCGGTATTTGCAGCGAGTGTTCAGTTTGTGCTTGAAGGAGTACTGGAAAACCCCAGCGGCACAGCCTCCGTTGTCCTCGCAGATGCACGGACGTTGAAGGGCAAGATTTCAGGAACGTTCGACCTGGTGATTACCTCACCGCCTTATGTCAACCGCATGTCCTACATTCGTGAGCTGCGCCCATATATGTACTGGCTGGGCTTTCTCCAGAACGGCAGGGATGCCGGTGAACTCGATTGGAAGGCCATCGGTGGAACCTGGGGAATTGCAACGAGCCGGCTCACAGACTGGAAGCGCCCGGAGGGACACTTCAGAAGTACACGTCTGACGAATGTGCTGCAAGCCATTGCATGCGCCGAGAACAAGCATGGCAGGTTGCTGGCAAAATACGTCGCCAAATACTTCGATGACATGTGGACGCATTTCTGTGAACTGCCGAAACTCTTGGCTGCTGGCGCAGAGGTGCATTACATCGTTGGCAACTCGACATTCTATGGAACGCTGGTTCCCACCGAGCAATTGTATGCGGAAATGCTCTCTGCGCTTGGCTTCTCACACATCGAATGCCGGCCCCTTCGCAAGCGAAACTCCAACAAGGCACTCGTTGAGTTTGACGTTGTAGCCCAGTGGAAGTAACGGCTTACGACCGCAGCCCGGCAACGCACCAGGCCTTGCTTCCGGGGGTAGGTTAGCCTGAAACCTGTGGTACCCCGACGCACGTAAGCAGCCCGTCTATGCGCCCAGTGCCAGCCGTTGGCGCAGGCTCGGTACCGGCTCCTGCTCGGCGTAGGCTTCCAGCGCCGCCCGTACCGCCGGTTGCCCCAGAAACGGACGAAGCGCCTGAACTGACAACCGGCGGATGTACCCACGGCGGCAGGTCAACCCGCGCAGCACCAGCGGCTCGATAGCCCGTTCATCACCCAATGCCGCCAAAGCCCGCGCCGCGTGCAACGCCAGGTCTTCATCCTCCGCCGCCAGCAGGGGATGCACCAGCTCGCGCGTGTCCCGGCCAAGCCGGCCCAGGGCAATCGCCGTGTAGTGGCGCAATCCCTCGCCAATCTCACTCGCATAAAGGGCTTCGAGCGCCGGCACACTCGCCGTGTCCCCCAGCTCGCCCAGAGCAAAGACGATTTCAGCGCGTGACAGCGCCACCCGCCGTTCCGCCGTCAGAAGCTGCTCCAACGGTTCGCGCACCTCGGCCTCGCCCAGGAGTGCCAGGGCATGCAGGCACATCTCATGCACCTGCTCGTTGAGCTGCCCGAAATCATCACCAATGCGAATATCCCGCAGGGACTTCAACGCCGGAACCGCCTCCGGCAGACCGAGCCGCCCCAGCGCAACAGCGCAGGCAAAACGTACCCCCGGCCGCCAGTCCGTCAGCCAGTGGGTCAAAGGTTCGCAGGCGCGCGCGTCATTCATATCGCCCAGCGTCAAAGCCGCATCCTCACGCAGGAAAGACTGCTGCTCACCAAGCCGCAGATCGCCCAGCGTGGCCACCAGCGGCTCGAAGGCGCGTACGTCGCCGTAGTCCCCCAAGGCAATGGCCAGCGCCCCCCGGATGTGGGGCAACAGCCCGGTGTCCGCCTCCAGCCAGGCCGCCGCTTCATCGGCCGCCTGCTGCCGCTGGGCATCCGGCGCACCTTCGTTACACAGCACCGTCATGAGCCGTTGCGCCCGGTCACGCGCCTCATTTTCCTGAGCCGCCGCCTCCACACCAAAATCGCCCAGCCGGGTTTTGTAGGGACAGGCCGCCACAAACGGACAGTTGACACAGGACAAATACATCGCCAGCGCCGGGCACAACCCACGGGTCTGCTCACTGGGACGCGCCGCCATGGACACAAAGGGATTGCCGGGAGCCGCCATGGGAAGACCTCCTGAAACTCGCGATCACCAACACAACATCTGAAAAACTCAAAAACCTGAACCCGGACCCGCCAGCCACCGGGGCGGAAGCATTAAATCCTTGCAGGCCCCTTGCCCGTACCACCGGACGAGGGACAGACTTACAGCCTGCTCTTTTCAATCTAGTGCCGGGCAGGTAAGGTTCAAAGTCCATTTCTGGTTTTTCCTTCCAAACCTTCCCGACTTTCCTTTTGCAAAGCGAGAGCCACCCATGACGGACACACGACAGGAACGCAACAAAGCCATTGATGCCGCCATCGCCAGCCTCGAAAAGCAGTTTGGCAAGGGTGTCGTGATGCGCCTGGGCGAGCGGCAGGCCATTGAGGTGCCGGCCATTTCCACGACCTGCCTCAGCCTTGATGCGGCCATCGGCATTGGTGGTGTGCCCCGGGGGCGGATCGTTGAAATCTACGGGCCGGAATCCGGCGGCAAAACGACGCTGGCCCTGCACGTTGCCGCCGAAGCCCAGCGCACCGGCGGACAGGTGGCCTTCATTGATGCCGAACATGCGCTCGATCCGGGCTATGCCGCCAAACTCGGCGTGGATATTGAAAACCTCTTTGTCTCGCAACCGGATAATGGTGAGCAGGCGCTGGAAATTGCAGAAGCTCTTGTCCGCTCGGCAGCGTTCGACCTCGTGGTTGTGGACTCTGTGGCAGCACTCGTTCCCAAAGCCGAACTCGATGGCGACATGGGCGATGCCCTGCCGGGCCTTCAGGCACGGCTGATGTCCCAGGCCCTGCGCAAGCTGACCGCCGTCGCCAACCGTACAAACACCTGCCTGATTTTCATCAACCAGATTCGGGAAAAAATCGGCGTGATGTGGGGATCACCGGAAACGACCACCGGCGGCCGGGCGCTCAAGTTCTACGCCTCGGTACGGATTGACATCCGCCGCACGGCCTCGATCAAGGACGGCGAGGAAATCATCGGCAGCCGTACCAAAGCCAAAATTGCCAAAAACAAGCTGGCGCCACCGTTCAAGGAAGTTGAATTCGACATCATCTACGGCAAGGGCATTTGCCGCGAAGGCGACCTGCTGGACCTCGGCGTGGAACACAAACTCATCGAGAAAAGCGGCGCCTGGTTTTCCATCAAAGGCGGCGAACGCCTGGGACAGGGACGCGAAAATGCCAAGCAGGCGCTGGCCGCCAATCCGGCATTGCGCGAACAGCTCGAACGGGAACTGCGCGCCATCCTCATGCCCCACCGCGTTGCGGCAACCGCGCCGGAAGCCACAGCCAAAGCCAAGGGGGCTTCTGAGTAACGTTTACAGCAGCGTTCACGCCGCCGCCTGCCGGCAAGTCTGCACATAGGCCAGCATGGCTTTGGCGGCCAGCCGCCCGCTGGCCACGGCCCCTTCCATGCTGTCAAAGAAGCGGTGCCCTCGGGTAAAACCGCCAGCCAAAAAGAAGTTGGGCACCGGCGAAGCCTGCGTGGGACGGTATCGCTCCAGTCCGGGCTTGGGGTGATAGACCGACTGGGGAATCCGCACCACAGAGGACTTCACGATGTTGAGGTGCGGCGCGACCGCCGGGTAATACGACTTCATCCGCTCCCACACAGCCGCCACGACTTCGGCATCACTCAGCGCCATCAGTTCGCGCGCTGGCGCCACCACGGCTTCAAGCAGGGTGTTGCCGCTGGCCGGGGCATAGCGCGGCGTCGTCAGACGCATGTCGGCATAAACCGGCGTCAGTCCCGCGCCGCCAAAGAGCAGGTTGTCCCGTTCGGTCAGGCGTCCATCGAGCCAAAGCTGGACGTTCATCACCGGCACGCCGACGAAATGCCGCAGGTGATCGAAGTACGGATACTGCGCCCGCCAGGCGGCCGGAATGAGCCGGTTCATCTGATGTACCGGCAGGGCGCACAGATACGCATCACCCGTGTGCAGCGTCTCATCCACCACGAAACCACGGACGTGCCCGACGGCATCCAGCTCAATCCGCGTGACCTTGCGCCCGGTGTGAATGCGCCCGCCGGCGCGTGTAATCGCCTGAACCAGCGGCTGCACAAGGCACTCTTCCGGCGAACCTTCGAGAAAGGCAACCTGAAAGCCGTCGTCGCGGCGGAGAAACAGGCGAAACACGTTCAGGACGACCTGTGCCGAAAGCTCTTCCGGCGGCAGGAACTTCAGCGCCAGCGTCTGGGGCAGAAGCATCCCACCCAGCAGGTTGTTCCCCAATCCCTGCTGCCGATGCCAGTCGGCATAACTGATTTCATCCTGGGCGTCGGCGTAGCGGCTGTCTCCGAAAAGAACTGGCAGCAGGGCGCGTCCGTAGGCGAGTTTTTCGCCCAGCGAAAACTGACTGGCCGTGACGAGATTCGGCAGCAGGTGGAGCGGAAAGGGCAAACCACGCCAGGAAACGATGTCGTAGGTGACGCCTCCCGGCAGGGTGAAATGGCACACCGGCGCTTTCCACCGGAGATAGCTATCGGCTCCGACGGCGCGCATGAGCTTGAACAACTCTTCGTAGCAGCCGAAAAAGACGTGCAGCCCAGACTCAATCCAGTCGCCGTCCGCATCTTTCCAGGATGAAACCTTCCCGCCCAGCACCGGGCGCGACTCAAAGACTTCAACCTGGCAGCCGGCCTGGGCCATATCGTAGGCGGCCGCGAGACCGGCCAGACCGCCGCCCGCAATGAGGATTTTTTTCATGTTTCCAGCAGGTGGGGAAATGAGGTGTCCGCGACCGGCGCGGAAACGCGAACCGGCAGGGGGAGCCGGCCGGCCTGTTTTCCCTGCGGGGGGCAGGGCATCCGGGGCGTGAACTTATGGGGCATCCGAGGTGTCGCCTGTACGAAAGGCCCCACTTTCACGGAACATACTCGCCGTATGGCGAATTTTGTGCTTGTCGAGCAGGTGGCGCAGGCTGCGCACCGACATGTGAAGCAGCTCCGCCGCCTTGGTCTGATTGCCCCGCGTCCGCCGCAAAGACTGCAAAATATAGGATTTCTCGATTTCCATCAGGAAGTTTTCGAGGTGGATGCCCTGCTCCGGCAGATCGAAGACGGAAGCCGTCCGCGCCGGGTCATAGCGCAGTACGGTTTCCGGCAGGCGCTCCGGCTGGATTTCGTGGGTTGGCTCCAGGGCCACGGCCCGCTCGATGAGGTTTTCCAGCTCCCGGACGTTCCCCGGAAATGAGTAATTTTCAAGGTACTTGAGTGTCGTTTCGGCAATGGACGTTACCGGCGGGGTGCGGTTTTGCCCGTACTTTTTGAGGAAGTGCAGCGCCAGCTCGCGGATGTCCTCCCGCCGTTCGCGCAGCGGTGGAACGTTGATGGGAATGACGTTGACCCGGAAGTACAGGTCTTTGCGGAAAGTTCCGGCTTCGACCATCTGGGAAAGATCACGGTTGGTGGCGGCAACGACCCGCACATCCACCGGGATTTCTTCCGTACCGCCCACCCGCCGTATCGAGCGTTCCTGCAGGGCGCGCAACAGCTTGACCTGCATCCCCAGGCTCATTTCGCCGATCTCATCGAGAAACAGCGTGCCGCCGTCAGCGGCCTCGAACAGTCCTTTTTTGTTCGTGGTGGCACCGGTGAAGGCACCCTTCATGTAGCCAAAGAGTTCCGATTCGAGGAGGGTTTCCGTGAACGCGCCGCAGTTGATGGAAACAAAGGGGCGTTCGCTGCGCGGGCTGCAGGCATGGATGCCACGGGCAACGAGTTCCTTGCCGGTGCCGGATTCACCCGTGATGAGTACCGTGCTGTTCGTACCGGCGATGGTCTGGATGAGTCGCAACACTTCCTGCATGGGGCGGCTGCGCCCGATGATGTTCTCCAGCCGCGTGCGATCGCCCAGTTCGCGTTTGAGCAGGGCGACTTCCCGGCGCAGAAGACTTTTTTCCAGCGCGTTTTTGACGATGAGCTTGAGTTCGTCAATGTCGAACGGCTTCTGGATGAAGTCGTCCGCGCCGAGTTTGAAGGCTTCGCGCGCCTGCTCGACCGTGCCATGGGCCGTCATGAGGATAACCACCGTATCGGGTGAGATTTGGCGGCATTCGTGCAGCAGTTCGGTGCCGGACAGACGCGGCATCCTGACATCCGACAGGACAACGTCAAACACCGTCCCCCGCAGAGCTTCCAGGGCCTGTGCCCCATTGGCCGCGACGAAGGTGCGGTAGCCTGCCCGCCGAAACACATGGTCGAGCAGTTCACGCATACTCAACTCATCATCCACGATAAGGATGGACGGCACACGATCAGCCATGACAGTCCCAGCTCATCCCCCTTACTGCATCGGCTCTTGTCCGGCGCGCGCGCCACAGGGTTCACAACTGCCTGGTAAAACCAGCACAGCCCACCCAGGGTTTTCAAAGCAGATGTCGCATGGTAGTGTGTTTGCCAACAGTCGTCCAAGAAAATCTCCGGTTTGTGCATACATACAGGACGACTCGCACTTTTGCGCTCCTTGTCAAGCGCGCCGGTTTACCAACCCAACATCATCGTTCAATGGCACGGCGTGCAGTTGGGAGGCCTAGGGAGGAACCAAGCACAGAAATGATGGATACCAAGCAAGTTCGTCAGTCGTTGCTTCAGGACAGCGCGGTCGTGGACGCCATTCGCCGGCGGGCGCACCAGCTTTCCCTCGAGCGTGGATACAGCACGCCACAGCACATGGCTGAAGACTGGTTTCGCGCCGAAAATGAAGTGCTTGACAGGCTGGTTGAAGAAGAGATCAGACGCCGCCAGAAGATGAACGCCGCCATCAGTGAGGGCGCGATGGCCGAGGAAGCCATACCGGCGGTCGTGCTTCCCCCGTCCCTTGCCAAGGCGTTGAATCCCCCCCGAAGTGAGGTGAAAAAGTCAAGTGCCCGTCGCAAGAAGGCGGCAACGACGGAAGCGGCTGCGCCGGAAACACCAGCACCGGACGCTTCTGCAACGGTAGGGCCTTCCACGGCGGCAAGTCCGGCAGCCGAAGTTGTTCCCCCTGGCTCACCCAAGCGGAAACGCAAATCATCGGCGGGCGTAACTGCCGCAGACCAAGCTCTCCCTCCAGTCACGCTTGACCCGGCACCAGCCGCACCGCCCTCAAAGCCCAAAGCTGCCACGTCTGCCAAGAGCAAGGCCAGCAAGAAGAAGTCCGCCTGAGTGGATACCTCTGGCGACGAATCTCCTTCTCTGAAGGGTGCGGCCGCCGCTCGGCTGAAAAGGCACGGATGAGTTTCACCGGGGCACACCGGGTCTTGGGGTTGTGCGCATTTGTGAAGTCGCTGCTACATGTCTGCTTCGACCAGCCCGTTGCCCTTTCCACCCATTGCGGCGCTTGCCATAGCGGCGCTGGTTGGTCTCTTTCTGGGTCTCCTGCTAACCAGCCAGGCCATCCCGGAACCGGTGCTGCTCAATGGGCTGGACCGTGAGGCCAACACCCGCCTGGCCTATGACTTCTTCAACCGGCAGACGGGACAATCTCTGCCGCGCAGCCTGACGCTCCGCGTGCTCCAGCTTGATCAGGTCACGCTCGCAACCCTTCGCCAGCACCGGCCGGAAGCCAATCTCCAACGCCTGGTCGCCCAGTACCACCTTCCAGTGGTGATTGACCATGTGGTGTGGCTGCGTCCTAATGGAAGCCTGGCAGCCCAGGTGGGGCTTTCCAACAGCGGGGAACTCATCAGCTATCTCAACGGCGACATACCGGTTTCCACGGCCGAACTGCCGGCAGCGGATGTCGCCATTGCACGGGCGCGGGCTTTTCTCGACAGCAGCACCAGCCTCGGACTGTTCTGGCTGGGCCCGCCCCAGGTCGAACATGTCCCCGGCCAGCCGGAGACGGAAGTGCGGTGGCAGCAGCCGCTCCCGGAGTTGCCCGAACTGACGCGCGTGGTGCTCGTCCGGCTGCGCGGTGAAACCGTGTGGTATTTTCAACACCGGCTTCAGCCCACCACAAGCGGCTGGGCCCGCCCCTTCGATTCAGAAATCATCTATCTCCTCCTTGGGCCGCCGATTCAGACGATTCTGCTCATCACTGCTGCCGTCTATCTGCTGAAAACCTCCCGCCGCCACGTCATTCTCTGGCGTGTCCCGACCGTGGCAGCAGTGGTAGTGGGAATTGCCTGGTTCTTTGATCTCGCTCCGTCACTGCCGTATTCCATCGGCACGGCCCTGTTTAAAAACCCGGTCGCCGATAGTGCCCCGGACCGGCTGGCCAGGGTGCAAAGCACGCAGTTTGTCCTTGGGACGTTAGGCGTTTATGTCATCTCCATCCTGGCGACACTTCTCTTGGGCATGGCTGTGGTCTGGGTAGTGTGCGCTGCACTGCTGCACATTGAGTACGACACCCAGCGCCCGCGTACGGAAGTCTTCCGGGCCATCCTGCTCCTGCGCCGCGTGCCATACACGACGATTCTCCAGCGCGGACTTATCGGCGGCGGGGTAGGCTGGTTTTTGTTGGGACTGACGGGTCTCGTGCACTGGTTGTTGGCTGACCTGTTTCCGGTTGCCGGAAACGTCAACGACAATCTTCGGCTGCTGCTCGATGCCTGGTCGCCAGGCCTGCTGATGGTGGGGAGGCTGGTGGGCAATACCTTTGATCTGGGGCTGGTGCTGGTGGCTTTTACCTGGGTCGTACTTGTGGACTGGCTGCGCTGGCCACGTTGGTTGTCCCTGGCCATCATCGCCCTTCTGGGCAGCGTAGAGTGGCGTGACTCCCTGACCCCTGTCCTGCCATCGGCGCTGGAGCAGCCCTGGCTTTTCCTGCACCAGGCCGGGCTGGCGCTCGTTCTGGTGGCGACGCTTGAGCGGTTTGGCCTGTGGGCGACACTCTGCGCCGTGTGGGTGTATCAGGCAACGAGCCTGGCGATTGTTGCGGCCACTTTGCCGATGCTGGGAATCTCGCCCTGGGTTCCCACCCTGCTGGTGGGACTGCCCTTTGCGGCCACCGCCCTCGCTTGGCGCCCACCTGAAAGTGAGCGCGACCGACAACCCATCCCACTTGACCACTTCCTTGAGGAGCAGCGGCACGCGCGGCAGCTTGCCCTGGCGACCCAGATTCAAATGTCATTTCTTCCACCCGAACCCCCTCGGCTCGACGGCTGGGACATTGCCGCCCTGAGCGTGCCGGCACGGGAAGTCGGTGGTGACTTCTATGATTTCTTCCTCGGGCCGGATGGCAAGCTGGGTATCTTTGTCGGCGATGTATCCGGCAAAAGTGTCTCCGGTGCCGTGTTTACCGCCGTGGCGCTTACCGCCTTTCGGAGCGAGGCGGAAGAAAACGAACTGGGCTGCGCCGCCATGCTCACCCGGCTCAACGAGCTGCTCTACCCGGACATGAAGCGCGTCCGCATGTTTGTAGCGGCAGTTTATGCGCAGCTCGATCTGGCCACCGGCAGCTTCACGGTCGCCAACGCTGGCTTTCCCGTAGTGGGGCGCTGGCACTATGCCAGCCGCGAGCGTCCTTACGTCGAATTACTTGACGTTCGTGGACTCCCCTTGGGGAGCCTGCGCCGGGCAACCTACGATGAATACCAGGGTGGGCAGCTCTACATCGAAGGGCAGGAGTTTCTTGTGCTCGCCAGCGATGGGATCATCGAAGCCCTGAACGAATACGGGTCTCCCTATGGCTACGAGGCGCTGCGGGATTTGATTGACGACTTCATGGAGCAGAAGGCTGACCAGCAGAGCGCCCACGACCTGTGCACAGCTATCATCTCGGATGTCCGGCGGCACATTGGCGAAGCCGAACAGGCAGACGACATGACAGTGGTCGTCGTCCGTCGGGGCAATCCCCACGCACAGCAGTCACGGCCGGCGACCACCCAGCGGACTGCCGCACAACGGACAGCACGAGAAACAGCCAAAACCCGCTTGACCGGGTAGTAGTCGGCCAAATCCAGTCAGGTCGTCAGGTCACGCAGGGCGGCTTCCAGCTCTGGAAAACGAAAGGTGTAGCCCTGTTGCAGGGCAGCTTTGGGCAGAACACGCTGCCCATCGAGTATCACCTGAGCCGATTCGCCAAGGACGAGATTGAGTGCAAAGGACGGCGCTGGCAGAAAGGCCGGACGGTTCAAAACCTTTCCAAGCGTTGAAGCAAAGTCCTTCATCCGCACCGGATTCGGCGCCACAGCATTGACGGGACCCCGCACCTGCCCGGACGCCAGCGCCCACAGGATGAGGCCGACCACATCGGCAATGTGAATCCAGGAAAACCACTGGTTGCCGCTACCCAACGGCCCACCCAACCCCCATTTGAAGACGGGCAACATCCGCTCCAGCGCGCCGCCGTTGCGCCCCAGAACGACCCCGATCCGCAGCAGCACCGTACGGACACCGTGAACCTCGGCGACCTTGGCTGCATCTTCCCACTCCTGGCAGAGCTTCCCCAGAAAGTCGTCGGCCGGGCGGCTGGTTTCATCGAGTTCGGTTTCCTCATTTTTGGGATACAGCCCGATGGCCGAAGCTGACACAAGAACCGACGGCTTTTGCCTAGCCTGGGCAATGGCTGTAACCAGATTCTGGGTTGTTACCACGCGGCTGTCGCGCAGCGCTTGTTTCTGCTCCGGCGTCCACCGCTTCCCGATGATGGGTTCTCCGGCCAGATTGATGAGGCCAAAAGCGCCATCCACTTCCCGTTGCCAGTCATCCACCGTCACCGGGTCCCCGAGCACCCAGCGGACGCCACTCGATGTATCACGCACCTTTCGTGACAAAGCCGCAATGTCATACCCTTCCAGCTTGAGCGCCGGCAACAGCGCCTGTCCGACAAAACCACTTGCTCCGGTAATGAAAAGCTTTCTCATGGCTGCTTTCTGTCAGGCAAAGTCCACAGGATGTTTGATTTAGCAAACCACATCCGCCCGCCGACCGAAAGCCGATCTGCCCTGTGTCCGGTCAGGCATCATTTTCGTGCAGAGCTTCCAGGGTGACGATGGCCACACAGCCTCCCGTGGGCGGCGACTGAAGCTCGACGGTTCCCCGCATTTTGGAAAGCAACTTCCGGGCAATGACCAACCCAAGTCCCGTTCCCTGGGGCTTGGTGGTGTAAAACGGTTTGAAGATGTGGTCGCGGTGTTTTGGCGCGATGCCCGGCCCGTTGTCGCGTACTTCAATGACGATCAGCCGACGATGGCACCGGGCCGTCAGGATAACCTGCGGCTCCGGCACTGATGACAAGGCATCCACAGCGTTCGAGATGAGGTTCATCAGGGCTTGATGCAGCGCCCGCGCATCGAAGTTGACCCATCCCAGGTCGGAGGCGAGGCAGGGTTGAAAATCCACTCCCTGCGCGGCCAGGTCATCCTTGACAAGGGCGCAGAAGCGCTCCAGAAAAGGCAGCAGCGGCTGGGCTTGGAGTTCGGGCGTTTCGTACAGGCTGAAAGAGCGCAGGGCGCGCAGCAGATATTCCACGCGCCCAATTTCTGACAGGCATCGCTCGACATAGGTAGTGACAGCCTCGGAAGACAGCGGTTGTGCCTGCCGCAGAACGGTGAGTGCCGTTTTGATGGAGTTGATGGGATTACCCATCTCGTGGCGGATGGCAGAAAAAATGTGGCTCGCGTTCTCCATTACGTTCACGGCTTCAGCGATGGCTTCGTAGCGGAGTTGCTCGGTGACGTCCCGACACACCACGACCACGTTCTGCAACTGCCCTTGGGCATCGCGCACCGGTGAAATGGTCGCCTGCTGCGGATAGGTACTCCCGTCGCGGCGGCGTGCCAGGTAGCGCCCGCACCAGCTCTTTCCACGGACAAGCTGGCGCAGGATGTCCCGGCGAACGGCCCGGTCAACCGGCCCGAAGCCCAACCGGTGCAATGAATGGCCAACTGCCTCCCAGCTCCGAATTCCGGTCAGTTGCTCGAAAGCCGGATTGCAGAACTGAACCCGGCCGTGCCGGTCGAAGGTCACAACCGCTTCTCCAACCTGCTCGATGACCCGGATCAGTCGTCCCCGTTCCAGTTCGCTGCGCCGCTGGGAAGTGATGTCCGTGATGATATGCACCCAACCGGTGCCAATCCCGCGCGCCTGGTCAATCCAGTAGCTGTTCATCCGAAACCAGCGGTCGCTGGTGGGAAACTGGAACGCTGCCGGATGTTGGACGCAGGTCGCCAATGACCCTTCCGTTGCCCCCCAGAACAGTGCGGCTGAGGATTGTCCAATGATGGTCGAGTGAGGACGGTTGAGAAACTCCGCCACAGCACGGTTGCAGCGCCGAATCCGCCCCGCTCTGTCTTCGAGCAGAATCATGTCTGAAAGGGCATTCACAGCCACGACCCATTCTTCATTGAGGCGCTGGAGCCTTTCTTCGAGCTTCTGGTGACGTGTGCGGTCTTCAACCAAGGCAAGCCATTCATCCCTGCCAGGGACAGGCATCAGGGAAAGGATGACCGGGAAGAAACACCCATCAGCTTTTCTGAGAACCACGCTCTGCGTGAGCACGACTGGCTCACCAGCCGTGCTGGAAAGCGGCCGTTGGGACAAAAACCGGCGCAGGGCCGGCCCATACCCCTCCCAACTCAGGCGGCTCACATAGCGTCGCCCGGAAGTCCCCAGACAGCGGGATGGCCGTTCGCCGAGCAGGTCTGCCAAGTGCCGGTTGACAAAGATGATCTGTCCACGGCGGTTCAACCGGGCGAGTCCCAGAGGCAAAGCATCCAGAATGTCGGATGTCTCCGGCTCTTGTTCAGAGGGGCCACGGCCCTGTGATGGCACAGCCGTCAGGGAGTCCGGCAGGTCGCTGGGAGCTTCCAAAGTTTTTTCGGAAGGCTTGCGCCCGGTGATGTTGCGCAGAATGAGAACGTAGCGCCGATGCGTGCCGAGGTAAAAATCGCTGCTGGTCAGTTCAACCAAGGCTGTCCTGCCATCCCGGTTTCTGACTGTGGCTTCGATGACCTTCCCGGTCTGGGTGATGTGTGGCAGGAGGGTATCCAGGGATTCTTCGGTATCGAGAAGCTCCCCGATCACTTTCCCAACCACACCGGCTCCCAGCAGCACCTCGGCTTTCGGGTTGAGTTCCAGAACGTGCAAAGCCGCGTCCAGCACGAGAATGGCATCATTGGCATACTGCACGATCGAACGCAGTTTGTTTTCGGTTTCCCGAAGTTGCCGCGCAATGTGGTGGCTGTGGAGAAGGTAGCTCACCTTGTGCCTGAGCACCTCCGGCTGCACGGGTTTGGGAATGTAGTCCGTGGCTCCGGCAGCGTAAGCAGCCGCCACGGTGCCATCGTCAGACAGCCCTGTGAGCATCAAAATGGGCACCTGTCGGTAAGAGTCAAGCTGGCGCAAATGACGGCAGAGCGTAATGCCATCCATCCCCGGCATGGCGACATCGAGCAGCACCAGGTCCGGCTGAAGGGCCGGGGACTGCTCCAGGGCCGTGAGGCCGTCGCGGTGCGCCACAACCCGGAAACCTTCTTTTTCCATCAGGATGGTCAACAACCGCTGCACGGCGTCATCATCATCCACGATGTGGATGAGCGGTGCTGATGGCTCACGCAGTGCAGTTTTCGCTGGTTGGGACACGGCCGTAATTTTCCAAAACAGCGTCCGGCTTTGGTCAGCTCAGGTGAACAGGGCACCCTCCCGGTGCCCCCCACTCTACTTCCCCCCTAGCCATCTGACCGGAGACAACCAGACGGCACAGGCGTTTGCATATCACTCCTAAGCACCCACGGGTAGGTCAGGAGCGGCGTATTGGCGGGTGTGCCGGGTGGCGGCGCTGTGGCTTGACGATTCTGGGGGCTTCCCCTGTGTACCGCAACAGCACCACCGTCTGGGGCGATTTGTCCTGCAAGGTGATGACACTGAGCAGCTTGTCCGTGCCGTTCGTCCAATCCGCCGTCGAAAACTCCACACCCTGCGACCAACTGCTCCGTTCAAGTCCAAAACCCCGGTACGGTTCCTTGAGCTGCTGGTTGTAAAACGCATACACCTGCTCCTGACTCTGATCGCTGGCCAGAATGAGGGTGCCGGAGGTTTTCCTGGCATCCACAGCTTTGGCCAAAAGCCTGGCTCCGGGATAAATAATCACCCATGGGGGCAGCTTACCTGATTGCCCGGACACGTCATCTGAAGCAGGCATTCCGACCGACCCAGCCTCAACCAATGGGCCAAACTCGATGGACCGCAAGGTCCGATGCTGGCGGTGAACGAAGTGAATCGCCTTGAGGTATTCCCGGGTGAAAAGAAACCTGTCATCACTATCCAGTTCACACTCGAAGTGTGTGGGCTGAAAGTCGAGGTCGGCCAGGTCCCCAATCTCACTCATCGGATGACGATAGGCCGACTCGAAATCGGTGCTTCGGGTGTACGAAACATAGATGAAGGTTTTTCCTGCCAACGCCGGTGCCACCCTGGCCGGCAACGCCCCAGCCGGTGAGGCCGCAGCGGAGACCATGGCCACCCGAACGGTCTCATTGGCCGTTCCGGTCAGCCACAGTTCTCCGTAGCGTGGAGCCAGAGCCATGAAATCGAGAGTGAACTGGGTCTCGTTGATTTTTTCCTCATACGACTGCCTGTAGAAGTCAAAGGCCGTGCGTGGGGAATCGTTCGTCACCAGCGTGAAATATCCGCTTTCTGTCGCGGCGTCACCGCTGCTGCGCGCCACAAAGGTGGCGTAGGGATAAACCAACACCCAAGCGGGCAGGTCATGGGTTTCGGCTGTGACTTCCTGCCCCGGCGATGACTGTCCTGACGCTTGGCCGGGCATCTGGGTCGGCGCTGGAAACGGCAGCCGGCCGGTTTCCTGCCGGTTGCCTGCGCGCCACAGGTGGGTGTGGCTCCCCTCGCGCTGGCGGCCGGTTTCGCCAAGGCAAACTCCCCTTGGCAAGGCAACCTCCAGAAAAACCAAAAAACCAGAAACTATCCATGCCAAGCTGGCGATCCAGCGACTGGCGATCCACCGTCGTGTCATCAGTTGAAACCCAAACACAGACAGGGTGTTTCCCCACGGCTGCCTGGTGATGCAAAGCTGCCTGAAAGATACTTGGGAAAAAGACGTAAAGCGTATTTGCGCAACACTGAAGAAGCGTTGCCGTGCGCGATGATACCACGAAAAGGCTTTCTGCACGCCAACTGTCTGTGTCTTTTCAGCCTCCGCTCAGCCTCCGCACCTGACCGCTCTCCCCTGCCCCTGTTTTCCATCCTCTATCAGCGGCCCTCCAAAAAACGGTACGGCACAAACACACCCAAGAAAGACATCTTTGAGACGTTGGCACACTTGATCGGCTTTTTTCGCTCTTAAGGGCGACCGGGGAATAAGCCTACGGTGAGGCAGAACATGCGCGCTGTTGGCTGCGAGTTACCCCACCGCGCGGAAGATGAGGTGCCAAGTCATGTTGCTCTTTCAGGGCGTGCCGGTTTCCCAGAAAACAGATGATCATCAGACCACGACGCATCAGGGAGCGGCCCTACTGTCGGATGAAGCGGCGCTGCTGCGGCAAAGCCTTGACCATCTGGGACATGTCTTCTGGGTGGCCACCTGGCCGGAAAAAAGGCTGTTGTACGCCAATCACGAATTTGAAAAGGTCTGGGGTATTTCACCCGAAGTCGCCACCCACGAGCCGGACTGCCTGACCGCGGCCATCCATCCCGACGACCGCGCTGGCTGGATTGCGGCCCACTCCAATCCAAACGGTTCAGATACGGAATACCGCCTCTGTCGCCCGGACGGTCGGGTGCGCTGGCTGCGGGAGAGTATCTTCCCAGTCCAGGATGCCGCCGGACGCCCGATCCGTCTGGTCGGACTGGCCAAAGACATCACCGCCTACAAGCGTCTTGGGGATGCCATCCGGGAAAGTGAAGAGCGGTTTCGGAAGTTCTTTGACCTCAGCCCGTCGCCAAGCTGCATCTTCAGTGCGCGGACGGGCAAGGTGGTCGAAATCAACACGGCCTTTGAAGAACTGACGGGATACACCCGCAGTGGGGTTCCCGGCCACTCCTTGGGCAAGCTGAATTTGTGGCTCGATCCGACGCTGCCCGCCCTGGTGCTCCATGCCCTCCGCCAGAAAGCGACCCCACAAACCTTCGATACGACCATTCAGACGCGAACCGGCCAGATGCGCGATGTCACCGTCGCGGCCAACCTGGTGACGATTGGCGGACGCCCCTGTGTGGTGGCCGTCGCCACCGACCTGACGGAATTCAACGCCCTGCGCCGCCAGCTTACCGAAAGCGAAGCCCGCTTTCGCTCACTGGTGGAAAACGCGCCGGACATCCTCATCTGCACCACCCTCGACGGCGAAGTGACCTACCTCAACCATGCCGATCTGGGCTGTCAGGAAAGTACCCTCCTGGGACGGAACCTGCTCGACTATGCAACCGATGCCAATCCCATCCGTGCGGCTGTGCGCGAGGTGATGACCACGGGACAGGCGGCTTCCTTCGAGGCGCAGTTTCACTTTACCGGGGAACTCCAACACTGGTGCGCCGGGCGCGTCGCCCCCATCCGGTGTGGCGAGAACATCACCGAACTGCTGTTCCGGCTGCGCGACATCGAGGGCCGCAAAGCCGCCGAACTCGAACTCCAGAAACTCTACGCCGAGATTGCCGAAGCCAACACCAAACTCCGCGAACTGGACCGGCTCAAGGCGCGCTTTGCCGCCATGCCCGTCCACGATCTGCGTTCCCCGCTGGGCTGTGTGTACAGTGCACTGGAACTGTTCGAGACCATCGGAAAGACCGATGACGACACACGCCACCTGATCGGTGTCGCCCGCAACAGTCTGGAGCGGGCCCTCACCCTGCTCAACGAAGTGCAGGAAGTCTATCGCAGTGAGGAAACCGGCATCACGCTCAACCGCACGTCATTCAATGTTACAGCCCTGCTCCAGGAAGCCGTGGACGGCATCCGCCCGGAAGCCAACCGCAAAAACATCATCCTGAAGTACGAGCTGCCGGATGCCGCCCACCTCCCGCCGCTGCTGGCCGACCGCAGCAAGCTGCTGCGCGTCATCAGCAACCTGCTGACCAACGCCGTCAAGTTCACCTCAAAAGGCGGGGTGGTCATGCTCAACGCGGCCGTGGTCAACGGCATGGGTGTCAACATCGGGCGTGATTTCATCGAAATCAGCGTGACGGACACCGGCATCGGCATTCCCCCGGAAGACCTGCCCTACGTGTTCGATGTCTATCGGCAGTCGCGCAACAACCGTTCCGGCGTGGGTGTCGGGCTGGGACTGTCCATCGTCAAGAGCATTGTCGCTGCCCACGGCGGAGACGTACGGGTGGAAAGCCAGCCCGGTGTCGGGACGAGTTTCACCGTGTCCCTGCCCATCAGCGCCGTGGATGAACCGCCGGAAGCTCCACCATCTGACTGTGACCAGACGCCCAACCCAACGGCAGCCGGAACCGGTCCAGCAAACTAACTCCGGCTGTCAGGCTCAAGAATCGAACGCGCCCGTGCAAAACAGGCTTCGGCTTGCAGGCGGCGCCCCTGCCGGTCGTGGAGCACGCCAAGATTCTTGAGTGTTTCGGCGACCTTCGGGTGGTTTTCCCCCAGACGGCGCTCGAAGATGTCCAGCGCCCGTTCCAGCAGCGCCTGGGCTTCGTCGTACTTGCCGCGTAAATCACAGGAGACAGCCAGGTTGTTGAGCGTAACCGCCACGGAGAGATCGTCGGGCCCATGCGCGTGCTCACGAATGGCCAGCGCCCGCCGCAGGGCGGCTTCCGCCTGGGCGTAGTCGCCATCCTGGTCGCACATCCGCGCCATTTCGCTGAGCAGGGGCGCAATGTGCAGCGTGTCGTGGCCATGAAGCGCTTCCAGAAAAGCAATGGCGCGGTCATAAAGCTGGACGGCCTCGGCGATGCGGTCTTCGTCAGCCAGCATCTGCGCCAGGTTGGTGAGGCTGGTGACGAAGCCGCCGTACTGAATTTCGAGTGCCTTGGCGTCGGCTTCGATGGCCCGGCGATAAATGGCCTCGGCCTGCGCCGTTTCCCCCAGCATATCGAAGGTCATCGCCAGGTTGTTGAGACAGGTGGCAAAGCGCGGGTCGGTTTCACCGAAGCGGCGCGCCTCGCGTACGGCGTCAGAAAAAAGAAACCGCGCTTTTTCGTAATCGCCTGCCTCAAAGGCTTTTACCCCAGCCTTCCAAAAGCGTTTCCACTCGTTGCGGCGGCGCGCATGAGTCCGGGCAAACACCTCACGCTGAACATCGGTTTTGGGTTCGACTGGACAAGACGCAGCCTGTGCCCTTTCACTCACCGTTTCACGACCTCCTGTTGGCACTTGCGGCGCACAACGCCGGACATTCAGAGCTTGACGCAGACATTTTTGATTTCCGAGTAGAATTCGAGCGAGTGGCGGCCGCCCTCACGTCCGATGCCGCTCAGTTTCATGCCCCCGAAAGGCGTCCGCAGGTCGCGCAAAAACCAGCTATTGATCCACACCACACCTACGTCGAGCGCGTGCGCCACCCGGTGGGCGCGCGCCAGGTCGCGCGTCCAGAGCGCCGCGCACAGGCCGTAGTCACCGGCGTTGGCCAGCGCTACCGCTTCTTCCTCCGTATCGAAAGGCGCGACATGGCAGACGGGGCCAAAAATTTCCTCGACAATGCAGGGAGTGTCTTCCGGCAGGCCCGTCCAGACCGTTGGTTCGACGAAGTAACCCTGATCGTATGGCGGTGGAAGCGCCGGACAGCCGCCCCCGGCGTGGATTTCAGCCCCGGCCGCCCGCGCCGCTGCATAATAGCCAAGCACCTTTTCCCGGTGCGCTGCTGAAATCAACGGGCCCAGTGTCGTGGTCTCGTCTTCAGGCGGCCCGGGCCGAAGCTGTCGGGCAGCCAGCGCCAAGGCGTCAACAAAACGCTCAAACACCGGACGCTCGACATACACCCGCTCCGAACAGAGACACACCTGCCCGCCGTTGAGAAAACTCGACCGCGCCACGCCGGCTACTGCGCGGTCAAAATCGGCATCGGCAAAGACGATGGCGGCATTTTTCCCGCCCAACTCGAACGAAAGGCGCTTCGTCCGGGTGGCTGCCGTCCGCATGATGGCCTGTCCGGTACGGGTTTCACCGGTGAAGGTAATGGCAGCGACATCCGGGTGCGCCACCAGCCATTCCCCGACGCTTCCCGGGCCAAAGCCATGGACGACGTTATAGACGCCCGGCGGCACACCGGCCGCCGTCATGACCTCGCCCAGCAGCGTCGCCGTCGCCGGTGTTTCCTCCGAGGGCTTGACGACCACCGTATTGCCCATCACCAGGGCCGGTGCGATTTTCCACGTCAGCAGCAGCAGGGGCAGATTCCACGGACAAATGACGCCCACCACGCCCAATGGCCGCCGCAGGCCGTAGTTGAGCGCCCCGGCGCCGTCGTCCGTCGCCGTTTCAAAGCATTCCGTGGCCAACCCGGCGGCCAGATCGGCAAAGATGCGGAAGTTTGCCGCTCCACGCGGGATGTCCAGGGTACGCGCCAGCGCACAGGGCTTGCCGGTATCGGCGACCTCAGCCTGCAAAAACTCCGCGCTGCGCGCTTCGATCCCCTCGGCAACGCGCCGCAGCAACCGCGCCCGCTCGGCGACCGGAAAACGCCGCCAGGCAGAAAGAGCCTGTTTGGCGGCCGTAACGGCGGCATCGCAATCGTCCGGTGTTGCCAGTGCCACCTCTGCCGTCACCGCACCGGTTGCCGGATGATAATCAGGAAAGCACTCCTGCCGGCCTCCCGGACGAAACTCCCCGGCAATGAAGAGCTGCCACTTGTTCATAAGCTGTGATTTCCCTTGCATGCCGGACTTACTCCAGATGCCGGACCCACCGGGCGAGCACGGCGTCATACCAGTCCGCATCGGCCCGGTTAGGCACGTGCTGGATGCCTTCGCAGATGTAGTTCGTCGCCCCGTCCAACTGTCCGCTTTCGACCGGGACGACGCCATCGCCCCACACCGTGCCATCGCCGCACACCAGCCGGTAGCTCTGATAGGCTGCCATTTCGGCCAGCGTACCGGGAAAAGCTCCGCGAATGGCGCGGCCGATGACGGCCACATACTGCACTGTCCGGTAGAACGCGCCCGGATAGCAACTGTTGACGAAATCCATCGTGCGGCGCGTCCAGGAAAGCAGACTGGTGTGCGGACAGCCCAGGGTGATGAGCGTAGCCGTCCGCCGGTGGCCGCGGTAGGCAATGCCATCGTAGTTCTCATCGCCCAGATACAGACGCGCCACGATGCCGCCGGCGCTGTGGGTGACAAAGTTGAGCCGCCCGGCCGCATGTTCGCGGCAGGCTTTTTCAACCGTGGTGTGCGTCAGTTCCAGAAGGGAGCGGTAACTGCCCGTTACCGAGGCATAGAGCCAACTGGCCTGGGTCAGGGGCACAATGGCGACCGGGACGCGGCAGGCCGTTTCCAATGTCGTGGCCAGCGGCTGGTAGGCCGTCCAGTCCACGAGAAACCCGCCAATGATGACAATGGGATGCCGACACGCCACATGCACCACCCTGGCTTACACACTCACAGGGCGCAGACGCGCTCATAGACGGCGCGGTACTTCCGCGCTGCCCGGGCCCAGGAAAAATCCGCCCGCATGCCGTTCTGCTGAAGCATGCGCCACACGTGCGGCTGACGATACAGCAGCAGTCCTTCGTAGATTTTCTCCATCAGGCGGTTGGCATGGTAGGCCCGGAACTTCAACCCGTTGCCTGTGCCGGTTATCCGGTCGAAGTCCTGAATGGTGTCATCCAGCCCGCCGGTGGCCCGTACAATCGGCACGGTGCCATACTTGAGGCTGTAAATCTGATTCAGCCCGCAGGGTTCATAGGCTGAGGGCATAAGAAACATATCGCCCCCGGCTTCCATCTGGTGCGCCAGTGGCTCATTCAGCCCAAAGTAAACGGCCACGCGCCGGGGAGCGGTGTCACGCAGGTGTTGAAAGAAGACCTCGTAGCGCGGATCGCCCGAACCGAGCAGCAGAAAGTAGGCCCCGCTGTGCAGAATGCGCCACGCAACATCCCGTACCAGGTCCAGTCCTTTCTGGTCGCTCAACCGGGAGACGATGACAATGGCCGGACGGTCCAGCTCGACCGGCATGCCGAAGCGCGCCAGCAGGTCGGCTTTGCACAGGCGTTTTCCGCCAAGGTCTTCTGGTGTGTAGTTGGCAGCGATGTGTGGGTCAGTAGCTGGATTCCATTCGTCGTAATCCACGCCATTGAGGATGCCCACCAGATCGTGTCGCCGCAGCCGCAGCAGACCGTCCATGCGGAAGCCGTACTCTGGTGTCTGGATTTCCTGGGCATACCGCTCGCTGACGGTCGTCAGGGCGTCCGAAGCCAAAATGGCGCCCTTGAGCATGCTTCCGGCGCCACTGAACTCCAGCCCGTCGGGCCCCTGGCGCAAATCGCCGGGCAGGCCAAAGTAGGCCAAGTCGTTCAAATCAAAAAAGCCCTGAAACGCCAGGTTGTGGATGCTGGTGATGGTTGCCGTCCGGGCAAAAAACGGATCGCCACGCAGGGTCGTACGCAGATAGACCGGAATCAGCCCCGTCATCCAGTCGTTGCCGTGGATGACATCCGGCGGCTTGCCAAACCAGCGCGTCAACTCGATGACGGCCCGGCTGAAAAAGGCAAAGCGCCGGGGGTCATCCGGCTCGCCGTACAACTTGCGTCCGCGATGAAAATACGCCGGGGCGTCAATCAGAAATATCTCCACTCCGTGCCGGCGCTCCCGGAACACGTGGGCGGTTTGCACCCCGAAACCAAAGGGCACCGGCAGGTCGCCGACATACTCGCCAGCCGTGATGAAACCATAGCGCGGCGTCACCACGCGCACGGTCAGACCCGTTGCGGCCAGAGCCTTGGGCAGGGCGGCGGCTACATCGGCCAGGCCGCCGGTTTTCGAGTGCGGCGCAAGCTCAGAAACAGCAAAGACAATGTCCATGGATGAATGGGCTGCAGGGACTAGGCATTCATCGAAGCCAGAAATTCGGCGTTGGTCTTCGTTCGCTCCAGATGGCTCAGCATCAGCTCCATGGACTCGACGCTTGACAGCGGACTCAGCACGCGCCGCAGTACGAAAATCCGGTTCAGGTCTTCCTTCGGGACGAGCAGTTCTTCCTTGCGGGTGCCGGACTTGTTGATGTCCACGGCCGGGAAGATGCGCTTCTCGATGAGCTTCCGGTCGAGGTGAATTTCCATGTTGCCCGTGCCTTTGAACTCCTCGAAGATCACGTCGTCCATCCGGGAGCCGGTGTCAATGAGGGCCGTTGCAATGATGGTCAGGCTGCCGCCTTCTTCGAGGTTGCGGGCTGCGCCGAAGAACCGCTTTGGCTTTTGCAGGGCGTTGGCATCCACACCGCCGGAGAGAATCTTGCCGGAAGGCGGCACAGTGGCGTTGTGCGCCCGGGCCAGGCGCGTGATCGAGTCCAGCAGAATGACGACGTCCCGCCCGTGCTCGACGAGCCGCTTGGCCTTTTCGATCACCATGTCCGCCACCTGGACGTGGCGCGTCGGCGGTTCATCAAAGGTCGAACTCACCACTTCACCCTGGACGCTGCGCTGCATGTCGGTCACTTCTTCGGGCCGCTCGTCAATGAGCAGCACGATGAGCATGACCTCCGGGTGATTGCGTGTGATGGAATTCGCAATGGATTGGAGCAGCATCGTTTTGCCCGTCCGGGGCGGTGCGACGATCAACCCCCGCTGCCCACGGCCAATCGGCGTCACCAGGTCGAGCACGCGCCCGGAGAGATTTTCCGGCGTGCTCTCCATCCGCAGGCGCTTGTTGGGATAGAGCGGCGTCAGGTTGTCAAAGTGTACCCGCTCCCGGCGCAGATCGGGCGGCTCGAAGTTGATGGCCTCGACCTTGATGAGCGCGAAGTACCGCTCGCCTTCCTTGGGCGGCCGGATTTGCCCGGAAATGGTGTCCCCGGTGCGCAGATCGAACTTCCGAATCTGTGACGGCGACACGTAAATGTCGTCCGGGCCGGGCAGGTAGTTGTAGTCCGGGGCGCGCAAAAAGCCGAACCCATCGGGCAGGCACTCCAGGACGCCTTCCGAGAAAATGAGGCCTGACCGTTCAGTTTGGGCCTGCAGGATTTTGAACACCAGTTCCTGCTTGCGCAGGCTGCCCGCACCGGGGACTTCCAGTTCCTGGGCAATCCGCACCAGGTCGGACAGCGGCATGTCCCGGAGTGTCGCAATATCGTAAAAGCCGTTTGCGGATGGGGGGGATTCCCCATTCCCGACGGCGACAGATTCAGCCGGTTCCAGCATTTCTTCCATGGCAGATGTCATGATGGTGAGGATGGATTCAAGGCATCCGATGTGCAGCCGTATCGGTTTTCTGGATTATGGGCTTTCAGCAATCGGTCGCGTTCAGACCGGTTCAGCTTTCAGTTTCAGGTTCCAGGGAGTTGCGGCGGGGCTTCCAGGCGGCGATGGCGGCGTGGATGACCTCCCAGACCTGCTCCGCACCGGCGCGGGTCAGCGCAGAGTAGGGCAACACGCCCGGACCATAAACGGCGCGCAAAGCCGATAACCTGGACAGCAACTGGGATCGGGAAAGCTTGTCGGCCTTGGTGGCCACGACACAGAAACGACGCGACATCGCAGCCAGCCACTCATACATCGTCAGGTCCAGCGGTTGGGGTTCCAGGCGGGCATCCACGATGAGCACGCACAAGGCCAAGGCGGAGCGGCGGTTCAGGTAGCCCTCAATCATGGGTCGCCAGCGTTCACGGACAGCTTGTGGTACACGCGCATAACCATATCCCGGTAAGTCCACAAAGCGAAGTTCGCGGTTGATTTCAAAAAAGTTGATGAGTTGTGTCCGGCCGGGCGTCTGGCTGGTCCGGGCCAACCCACGCATCCCCAGCAGCGAGTTGATGAGGCTTGACTTGCCGACGTTCGACCGCCCCAGAAACGCGACTTCAGGCAAAGTCGGAGGTGGGTACTCCGCCGCCGCCGTCGCGCTTTTCAAAAACGTCGCCGCAACGACCTTCATTCGACCGGCACCGATGACAGGTGGTCCGTGACATCCGTGTTCCAGATGGGTGGCAGTTCATCCGCCAGGGCCTTGTCCGGCAGGTTTTTGTCATCCACCAGACGGGCACCCGGCAACTCGACCAACGCCACGGACAGCACCTGTTCCATCTGTTCCACGAAGTGGATGTCAAGGGCTTCCCGAACTTCATCCGGGATTTCGGCCATGTCCTTTTCATTGTCCTTGGGCACGAGCACCGTACGGACGCCAAGGCGCAGCGCTGCCAGCAGCTTTTCCTTGAGTCCGCCAATCGGCAGAACCTTGCCCCGCAGGGTGATCTCACCGGTCATGGCCACGTCCTGCCGGACGGGAATCCCGGTGAGGGCCGACACCAGCGCCGTCGCCATGGTGATGCCGGCCGAGGGGCCGTCCTTGGGAATGGCGCCTTCCGGTACGTGGATGTGAATGTCCTGCCGGCGGTAAAAATCCGGCGCAATGCCCAGTTCGGTCGCCCGCGCCCGCACGTACGTCATCGCCGCCCGCGCCGATTCCTGCATCACATCCCCAAGCTTGCCGGTGAGAATGATCTGGCCGCGCCCCGGCAGCAGGGTGGTTTCCACGAAGAGCACTTCGCCGCCGACTTCCGTCCAGGCCAGCCCCGTGGCCATGCCGACTTCGCTGCGCTCCTTCAGGCGGGCGGGCTGATAGCGTATGGGGCCGAGGTACTCCGGCAGGTCGGCCGCCCGGATGGTGGCCCGGTAGTCCGCACGCTCACTTTCGGGTGTCAGCAGGAGCTTCCGCGCCACCTTGCGACAGATGGTGGCCACGTCCCGCTCCATGTTCCGCATGCCGGCTTCCCGCGTGTAGTTCTGGATGATCGACACCAGCGCGTCTTCCGTGAAGTCAATCTGGGTTTCCCGCAGGCCGTGTTTTTCGCGCTGCTTCGGAATCAGGTGCCGCCGTGCAATTTCGAGCTTTTCCCGCTCGGTGTAGCCCGACAGACGGATGATTTCCAGGCGGTCGCGGAGCGCCGGTGGAATTGTATGCAGGACGTTGGCCGTGGCAATGAACATCACCTGTGACAGGTCGTACTCCACGTCCAGATAGTGGTCGCGGAAGGTATCGTTCTGCTCCGGGTCGAGCACTTCCAGCAACGCCGCCGCCGGGTCGCCCCGGTAGTGGTCGGCGGTGAGTTTGTCCACTTCGTCAAGCAGCATCAGCGGGTTGATCGTCCCGGCCTTTTTCATCATCTGGATGATCTGGCCGGGCAGCGAGCCGATGTAGGTACGCCGGTGGCCACGAATCTCGGCCTCGTCCCGCACGCCGCCCAGACTCAACCGCACGAACTTCCGTCCCGTGGCCCGGGCAATGGATTTGCCCAGACTCGTCTTGCCGACGCCCGGCGGGCCAACGAAGCAGAGAATGGAGCCCGGCGGACGGTTGACGAGTTGGCGCACCGCAAGGAACTCCAGAATGCGGTCCTTGATTTTTTCCAGCCCGTAGTGGTCGGCATCCAGAATTTGCTGCGCCGCCTGCAAGTCGCGGTTTTCTTCCGAACGCTCGTGCCAGGGCACGCTGATGAGCCATTCCACATAATTGCGCGACACGGCAGCTTCGGCTGACATCAGCGGCATCTGTTCGAGGCGGCGCAACTCGCTCATGGCTTTTTCGTGGGCGTCCGCCGGCAGGTTGGCAGCTTCGACGCGCCGTTTGAGTTCTTCAAACTCCGAACGCTCGTCCTTGCGCCCCAGCTCCTTGTGGATGGCCTTGATTTTTTCGCTGAGGTAAAACTCCCGGTGCGACCGCTCCATCTGCTTTTTGACGCGCCCCTGAATGATCCGGTCCACCTGAAGTTTTTCCAGCTCGATGTCAAAAATGTCCACGAGGCGCAGCAGACGGTCAGACAGGGCGACGGTTTCCAGCAGCTTCTGCTTTTCCTCGACCGAAATTTTCAGATGGCTCGCCACACTGTCGGCCAGGCGGGCCGGGTCCTCGATGCGGAGGTCCGCATGCAGGTTTTCCGGGTTGTCCGGGCTTTGCCGTACATACTGGTCAATGAGACCCGTGAGCTTTCCGACCAGGGCGGCGATCCGGGGGCTTTGTTCCCGGTCAACCGGGAAGCGCTTGACCATGGCCATCCAGCAGCCCTGGACTTCCCCAAAACGAATGGCCTGCCCACGTTCGAGGCCTTCAAACTGAACCTTGATGTTGCCATCCGCCAGTTGGAGGTGGTGCGTGATACGGGCCACCGTACCAACCCGGTGCACCTGCTCCGGCATGGGTTCTTCAAGGGTCGGGTCGTGCTGCGTGACCAGAAAGATCAGGCGGTCGCGCTGAAGGGCGGCGTTCAGCGCCAGCACCGACGGCTTGCGCCCAATTTTGAAGCGGATAGTCGTGTGGGGAAACACGACCACATCACGCACTGGCACCGTCGGAAAACGCGCCACATTGTCGGGCAGACTGTCGTGGAACTCGTCCATGCAAAACTCTACAGGTTATTCCTAGCAGGAGGCTGGCCAACCGCTGTGGCGCCAATGGATACCGGAGAGGGCAGGTTGGCTGCTGTCTCTCACGCTGCCTTCTCCGGGAGCGGCAGGTGAACACGCCGGTCTTCGACCATTTCACGGGTCACGGTAAACTCACGGATGCGCTTCTGGCTCGGCAGGAAGTACATCGCATCCAGCATCAATTCTTCCAGAATCATCCGCAACCCGCGTGCGCCCACTTTGCGCTGATGCGCCATGCGGGCAATGGCACGCAGGGCATCGTCGGTAAACCGCAACCGGACGTTGTCCCACTCGAACTGTCGCTGGTACTGCTTGATGATGGCGTTCTTGGGCTTGGTCAGAATGTCAATGAGCGCTTCTTCATCGAGTTCGTGGAGCGTACCGATGACGGGAAGCCGTCCGACAAACTCCGGGATGAGACCATACTTGATGAGGTCTTCCGGCTGTACCTGGCTGTAGATACCTTCCGTTTTCGAGGCCGGACGCCGGTCAATCTTGGCATTGAAACCAAGGGCTTTCTTGCCGATACGCCGCTCGATGATACGTTCAAGTCCGCAGAACGCCCCACCGCAGATGAACAGCATGTTGGTGGTGTCCACCGGGTAGAATTCCTGGTGAGGATGCTTGCGTCCGCCTTGTGGCGGCACGCTGGCAATCGTCCCTTCGAGAATCTTGAGCAGCGCCTGCTGAACGCCCTCGCCGGAGACATCGCGGGTAATCGAGGGGTTGTCGTCCTTACGGCATATCTTGTCAACTTCGTCAATATAAATGATGCCCTGCTGCGCCCGCTCAATATCGCCGTTCGCCGCCTGGAGTAGCTTGAGGATGATGTTTTCCACGTCCTCGCCGACGTAGCCAGCTTCGGTCAGCGTCGTGGCATCCACGATGGCAAACGGGACGTTCAGGATGCGTGCCAAAGTCTGCGCCAGAAGCGTCTTGCCGGTGCCCGTCGGGCCGATGAGCAGGATGTTGCTCTTGGAGATTTCCACGTCCCCGGCCGTGCGGTTACGCAGCATGTCGATCCGCTTGTAGTGCTGATAGACAGCAACCGCAAGCTTTTTCTTGGTTTCATCCTGCCCGATAACGTAGTCATCCAGGAATGCCTTGACCTCAATCGGGCGCGGCAGGTAGGGACGCTGCGTGACGGCTTCCTGGCGTGCGTCGTCGTTGATGATTTCATTGCAGATGTCAATGCACTCATTGCAGATATAAACGGTCGGGCCGGCAATGAGCTTTTTGACCTCGTTCTGACTCTTCCCACAGAAAGAGCAGCGTAACATGTCGTCTCTTCCTCTCACGGCTGGCTCCACGGCGCGTCAGCAGCGGGCTGGCTTGCGGTCAGCAAGCGGTTTTCATCAAAGCCAACTGCTTAGGTGCGAGATGTCAATACCTGATCCACGATACCGTATTCCATAGCCTGTGTCGCCGACATGATGCGGTCGCGTTCGACATCCGCCTCAATGACCTCAAAGGGCTTGCCGGTGTGCTTGGCCAGGATGTTGGAAGTCAGTTCACGGATACGTTTGATTTCTTCAGCCTGAATAAGGATGTCTGTCGCCTGTCCCTGAGCGCCGCCGGAGGGCTGGTGAATCAGAATACGCGAGTGGGGCAGGGCATACCGCTTGCCCTTTGTCCCGGCGGCCAGCAACAGCGCCCCCATCGAGGCGCACTGCCCGATACAGAAGGTCACGATGTCAGGCTTGACGAACTGCATTGTATCGTAGATGGCCATTCCGGCCGTAACCGAACCGCCGGGGCTGTTGATATAAATCGAGATGTCGCGTTCGGGGTCTTCAGACTCCAGAAACAAAAGCTGCGCCACAACGAGACTGGCAACGGTGTCATCAATGGGCGTGCCAATAAAAATGATGTTGTCTTTGAGCAGGCGCGAGTAGATGTCGTAAGCGCGTTCGCCGCGACTGGTCTGCTCGATGACCATGGGAACGAGAGCCGCTGTCGGATGAATCATGGCAGTGCAACCGTACCTTGAGGGCTATTGAGATAAGCGCCACGCGCGACTGGCGTGTGGGCGCAGGGGCCTGGTCATGGTTCTATTGGTTTTCGGACAGGAATGAAACCGTTTCTTCCGGCGCTGGAGCAGCGGCTGGCAAAACGGTCTGTGTCTCGACCCGCGCAGCACTGCGCACGACGACCAAAGCTTTTCGGTTTCGCAGCGTAGCCCGGACATTATCGAGCTGGTCTTCCCTTGTCAAGCGGGCGCGCAGGGCTTCCAGCGCTACGCCCATCTGCGCCGCCATCTCAGACAAATACTCAGTCAGTTCGGCCTCCGTCACCTGCACGTTGGCTTCGCGGGCCACCTGCTCCAAAACAATTGCCCGCTTGACCTCGGTTTCCGCACCGGGACGCAGGGCTTCGCCCATTTTCTGGAAATCATAGTTGACCTTACGCGGGTCAATGCCCTGCTGCTGAAGGCGTTCGACGAACTCGCCCAGCCGCCGGTTGACCTGCTGTGTCACGAGCGATTCCGGGGCTTCCACTCCCGTCCGCGCCACGAGCTGGTCGAGCAACTGGGTGTCCAGGGCGTCCAGGGCGCGCCGCTCCACATCGGCTTCCAGGTCGGACTGAATCCGCGCCCGCAATGCGGCCAGGTCCATCCCGGCTACCCGCTGGGCCAGCGCATCATCCAGCGGTGGGCGTGTTTTCTGAACCAGCTTTTCAACCGTGAGATGAAACTGGACGCGCTTGCCGGCAAGGTCGCCGACTCCTTCTGCTGCCGGAGCCGCTTCGGCCGTACTTCCCGGCGCAGCCGGTGGATACTGAATCTCGACGACGACCTGTTCCCCAACCTTCTTCCCGCGCAGCGCCTCGTCAAATTCCCGCCGAGTGGTCTTGCCGCCGATTTCCAGCGTTTCCCGCCGCAGCGTGATGTCCGGCGCGCGCTCCTCAGACGGCACAGGCGCTCCGTCTTCAAGGATGTACCCCTTAAGCGCCACCGTCACCAGATCACCTGGCTGGGACGGACGCCCATCTTCCACCGGCGTTACCGTCGCCAGGGAGTCCTGAAGCTGCTCCAGCACACGCTCCACGTCGGCGTCCGTCACTGGGACGACCCGCTTCGTGCCTTCCAGGCCCTCCAGCGGGCCGACCGTGAACTCCGGGAACACATCCACGGCAACCTTGAGTACGAAGGGCAACTGATCGGTAAGGCGAATGTCCTGGATGGTCGGCTCGCCGAGCACCTGTAACTGCGAGGCGCGAATGGCTTCCTGAATGGCCTCCGAGCCGAGTTGGGCCAGCACGCGCTCGTGGATGTCGGCCTGAAAACGCTGGCGCACCAGCGACACCGGGGCCTTGCCCGGACGAAAACCCGGAATGCGCACCTGGCGGGCAAGTTCGTGGGAGAAGCGGTTGAAGCTGCGTGTGACACGTTCGGCCGGAAGCTCGATAATGAGTTCCTTCCTGACCGATGACAAATGATTGATTTCGAGTTTCAAGCGGTGTCCTCAGATGCGGTGTAGGCAAGTGCCGCGCCGATGGCGTTAGCGGTAAGGTCTCTGGCCACAGGCAACGGATAGACAAGCGTGTAGTATAGTCGTACCAACGCACGCGACGCAATCCACCCCGGTCAAGCTGGCCGGTGCATCCCCGGAGAACATCTCCATGCAGCGGCGCGAATTGTGGCTTCCGGCATCCCTGACCAGCCACTGGTGGCTGCTGGGGATACTGCTGTCGGTCATTCTGCTGTATGTCCCGACGGTCAACTATGAACGGGTTTTTGACGACCACCTGCAAATCGAGGAAAACCTCCACATCCGCTCCTGGGCCTACATTGGCCGCGCCTTCACCGACCACGTCTGGAGCGGGCAGCCCGGCTATACGCTCACGAACTCATACCGGCCGCTGTACCTGGTCTGGATGACGGCCAACTATGCATTTTTCGGCGAAGACCCACGGGGCTGGCATACAACTTCCCTGCTGTTGTACCTGGCGGCCATCGGCGGAGTCTGGTGGGCAGGTGGGCTTCTTCTGGGCAAGGGGCCCGGACGTGTCCTGGCGACGGTCATCTTTGCCCTGCACCCGACGCATGTGGAATCTGTGGCCTGGATTGCTTCCTTTCCCGATGCCCTGCTGATGCTGTTTTTCACCTTGGCGCTCGGCCTTCATCTTCAGGCCGCGGGCTGGCATCCGCACCATGGATTTGGCTGCACCGAAGACTCATCGCTTCCAGCCACGTGGCAGCGGGGCTGGCCTTGGGGACTGACCAGCGGGCGCAACTGGCTGTCCGCCGGCGCGCTGGCCGCCGCCCTGCTCACCAAGGAATTTGCCGTGTTCTGGTGGCCGATGGTCTTCCTGCTGCATCTGACCCAGCGGCCTGGAAGCTGGCGGATGCGCTTCAGCGCGGCACTGCACGCCCTCTGGCCGCAGACGTTCGCCCTTGCCGGATACTTTGTTGCACGCCGGTTGGCGCTGCCCGGTGTGTTTGAAGGGACGCCCTACCTTCCGTGGCTGACAGTGGCCCTGACGGCCCCGCTCGTGCTGTGGACGTACGTACAGTTGCTCGTGTGGCCCGTCGGCTTGCGCCTTGAATACGAACTTACGTACGTGACCAGCCCGACCGACCGCCTGTTCTGGTTGCCGCTGATGGGCTTGCTGGGGGTGGGCATTGGCGCGGCGTGGGCGCTGCGCCGCGCTCCGCTGGCACTGACACTGCTGGCCTGGATTGGGCTGCCCCTGTTGCCGACGCTCAACCTGCGCCACTTTCGTCCGCAGGAATTTCTCCACGACCGCTATCTTTTCCTTCCGACACTGGGTTTTGCTCTGCTGCTCGGTTGGTGCTTTATGGTGTGGCTGGAGCGCCTCACCAGCCCGCAAGCCAGGGCCCTGGCAAGCCTCCTGCCCATGTCCGGTGTGCTGATAGGGTACGGTTGGCTGACGGCGCAGTACGTCCCTTATTGGCAGAATGACCTCGTGCTCTACCGCCGGATTCTTCACTTTCACCCGAATAACGTCTTTGCCTTGGGCAATCTGTCGGATGCCCTGCGCGCGCGGGGACGCCTGGATGAGGCCATTGCCTGCCTGGAACGCGCCTACGCCCTGGCTCCGCACGAAGACCGGCTGGCGCGCGCCCTGGGCAATGCCTACTGCCAGGCCAGACAGTTTGAACGCGCCATTGCCGTGCTTGAACCGTGGCTGAAGGGTGATGAAACCACTCTCAACCAGAGCCTTGCCTGCTACGACTACGGTTACGCGCTGCTGGCGACCGGCCGCCCGCGTGAAGCGCGGCCCTATCTGGAGCGCGCGGCCACGCTGGCGCCGGATGACGCCCAAATTTGGTTCACTCTGGCCGAGGCGCGGCGCGCTCTGCACCTTTGCCCGGAAGCCGCTGCTGCCTATGCTGCGGCCCGGCAACTGGCTCCCGACCGGGCGGACATCGCTCAACGGCAGGCCGACCTCGCTCAGGACTGCCCATGACCCAACTTATGTCCGACCGCCTGCTTTCCATCGTCGCGCCCTGCTTCAACGAAGCCGAGGGTCTGGAAGCCTTTCATACGGCGCTCTCGGCTGCGGTGGCGGCACTGCCCTACGATGTGGAAATCATCTACGTGGACGATGGCTCAACCGATGCTACGCCACAGGTACTGGCCCGTCTGCGCGCCCGTGATGCACGGGTCAAGACGCTGACCTTTTCCCGCAACTTCGGACACCAGGCGGCCCTGTTGGCCGGACTGGATGCTGCCCAAGGTGCGGCCGTCATCACACTCGACAGCGATCTACAGCATCCGCCGGAACTCATCCCGGAACTCGTCCGGGCGTGGGAACAGGGGGCTGACATCGTGTACACCATCCGCCGCGAAACTGCTGACGCCAGCTTTGGCAAGCGCCTCACGAGTTGGCTGTTTTACCGGCTGCTCAACTGGGGATCGGGAACGCCGATCATCCCCGGTGCGGCCGACTTCCGGCTGATGAGCCGCCTGGCGGTGGACAGCTTCTGCGCCATGCGTGAAACCCACCGCTTCAACCGTGGTCTCGTAAGCTGGTTGGGGTTTCGCACGGCAGCCATTCCGTTTGACGCCCCGGCCCGTTTCGCCGGCGAAAGCAAGTATTCCGTGACCCGCATGCTGCGCTTTGCCATCCACGGGCTGGTTTCCTTTTCTGTCTGGCCGCTGCGGATGGCGACGCTGCTCGGCTTTGGCATGGCCACCTTCGCAGCACTCTACATTGTCTATGCCCTGTATGTGTTCTTTGTCCTGCGCTGGACGGTCCCTGGCTGGACCTCGACGCTCATCACCGTACTGCTTATCGGCGGCGTACAGTTGATTAGCCTGGGCCTGGTCGGCGAGTACGTCGGGAAAATCTACGAGGAAGTCAAGCGCCGTCCGCTGTATGTCGTTCGTGAGCGTCAGGGTTTTGAAGACGACGTGGGCGAAGGGGTCCGGGCAACTGCGCCGGCTGCTGGGAAGCACTCTGTGTAAACCGTTGGTTCCTCAAGGGTTTCATCGGCCAAAACCGTCCAGGTGCGCAGGCTGGGCGCGGGCGGTATCTGCTGCGTGGTCAGGGTGTCAGTAATCGCCTTCGGCCGCAGCACATTCGGCAATACCTCGCTGTGTTTGACAACCCACAGGCACATAGGTTTTTCCAGCCGGATTTGGCAGCATTCAGCCGGGTGGTTCCGCCGGAAGCCGCCCGCCGCCAAAAGCGTTCGCTATTGGCGCAAGGCAAAAGGCGTGTGCTAGTAATCACCTGTCCGTTCGTTCCCGGTTTTTCAGATGATACAAAGAACGGTGAACTCAAACTCCTGGAGGAACTATCATGGGCGGTAACGTCATTGAAATCACGGACAGCAACTTCGAGCGCGAAGTGTTGCAGTCTGATCGTCCGGTGCTTGTGGATTTTTGGGCGGCCTGGTGTGCACCCTGCCGGATGCTGGCCCCAACGGTTGAAGCCCTCGCCAACGACTACGCCGGACGGGTGCGGGTGGGGAAACTCAACGTGGATGAAAACAACCAGACCTCAGCCCGCTTTGGCATTCGCGGCATTCCGACACTAATCGTGTTCAAGAACGGGCAGGAACAGGAACGGCTCACCGGCGCGCATCCAAAGGATACCATCGCCCGCATGCTCGAAAAGCACCTGTGAGCAGGCTGGATGCGGCTGGTCGGTGACAAGACCTGGCCTGACTACAACGCGGCCGTCGGCGTTTTCAAGGTGCATACCACCCGGCCGAAAACGCCCTGACGGCGTTTTCCTCTGCCAAGTGAAACACGGATTTCAGAACCGTCTGCGCCTGCCTCGTCAGGAGTGACCCGATGTTGACCGGACATGACATCCGCCATCGCTTTCTCGACTACTTTGCCCGGCACGGCCACCGGATTGTGAAAAGTTCGCCCGTGCTGCCGCCGGATGACACCCTGCTGTTTACCAACGCCGGAATGAACCAGTTCAAGGATGTCTTCACGGGCCGCGAAACCCGCGACTACACCCGCGCGGCTTCGTCCCAGAAGTGCATCCGCGCCGGCGGCAAGCACAACGACCTGGAGGAAGTCGGCAAAACGGCCCGGCATCACACGTTTTTTGAAATGCTGGGCAATTTTTCCTTTGGCGACTACTTCAAGGAAGAAGCCATTGCCTTCGCCTGGGAACTGCTCCTGCGGGAGTTCGAGCTGCCGCTGGAGCGGCTCTGGTTCACGGTTTACGAGGACGATGACGAAGCCTTCGCGCTGTGGAAGAAGGTGGGCGCACCCGCCGACCGCATCCTGCGCTTTGGCAAAAAGGAAAACTTCTGGCAGATGGGCGAAACCGGCCCCTGCGGCCCCTGCTCGGAAATCCACTATTTTCTGGGCGATGATCTGGCTGACAACCGGCCGGAGTACGTCAACGGGCCCGGCGATACCACCGTTGAAATCTGGAATCTGGTCTTCATGCAGTTTGAGCGTTTCGCCGACGGCACGCTGAAACCGCTGCCCAAGCCCTCTGTGGACACCGGTGCCGGACTGGAACGCCTGGCCTCGGTTCTGCAGGGCAAGAAGACCAACTACGACACCGACCTCATCCTGCCGATCATCGAACAGATAGCCGCCCGCGCCGGCAAACCCTACCACTACGACAGCCCGGACGGCATTTCGATGCGGGTCATTGCTGACCACGCCCGCGCCACAGCGTTCTCCATTGCCGACGGCATTTATCCCGGCAACACCGGACGCAACTACGTGCTGCGCAAGATCATGCGCCGCGCCATCTGGCACGGGCGGCGGCTGGGGATTGACAACCTGTTCCTGCACGACATCACGGCATTCGTGGTCGCGCACATGGCCACGGCCTTTCCCGAACTCCAGACCCAGGCCGAGGTCATTGCCCGGGTCGTCACCACGGAAGAAAAGCTCTTTTCGACGACGCTGGCTGCCGGCCGCAAGCGGCTCGATGAAGCATTCCGGCGCGCCGAGCAGGGCGTGGTCTCCGGCGCGGATGCCTTCGATCTCTATCAGACCTATGGCCTGCCCCTTGACCTGATTGCCTACATTGCCGAGCAACGCGGGCTGCGGGTGGACGAAGCCGGCTTTGAAGCGGCGCTGGCGGAAGAGCGTATTCGGGCGCGTGAAAGCTGGAAAGGCGGTGCAGCAAAAGCCGTGGCCCCGGCCTACCAGGCAGCGCTCGACGGACGGCCAACCGTTTTTCGCGGATATGACCACCTTTCCCTGCCTGACCTGCGCGTACGGGCCGTTATCCGGCAGGGCGAGCTGGTCGAAGTCCTCCGGGCTGGCGAAACCGGCGAAGTCGTTCTCGATGAAACGCCGTTCTATGCCGAATCCGGCGGCCAGGTTGGCGACACGGGACTGCTCGAAAATGAAGCCGCCACGCTGCGGGTGACGGATACCGTCGCGCCAGTGACAGGTCTCATCGTGCATCGCGTGGAAGTCCTGCGCGGTGAAGTGCGCGCCAATGACCAGGTGACAGCCACCGTGGATGCTGACCGCCGCCGGCGCACGATGCTCAACCATTCCGCCACCCACCTGCTGCACGCGGCACTGCGCGAAGTGCTCGGCGCGCACGTCAGGCAGGCCGGCAGTGAAGTTGCGCCGGACAAACTGCGCTTTGACTTTACCCACTACGCGGCCCTGTCGGCTGACGAAATTGCCGAGATAGAACGGCTCGTCAATGCCCAGATTCGGCGTAATGCCCAGCTTGCCAAACGGGAAATGGCGCTTGACACGGCCGTTGCCGCCGGCGCCATTGCCCTGTTTGGTGAAAAATACGGCGATGTCGTGCGGGTCGTCGAAGTACCCGGCTTTTCGATGGAACTGTGTGGAGGCACGCACGTTACGGCCACAGGCGACATTGGGCTGTTCAAAATCATCAGTGAAAGCTCGATTGCCGCTGGCGTCCGGCGCATCGTAGCCGTGACCGGCGAGGCAGCCTTTGAGCGATTCCAGGCCGATGAGGCCATTCTCTCCAACCTCACGGCCACATTCCGCCTCGGCGACACCAGCGACATTCCGGCGCAGGTTGAGAAACTCCAGACCAGCCTGCGCCAGGCTGAGCGTGAAATCGAAGCCCTGCGGCTCAAACTTGCCCAGCAGCGCGCTGAAGCGGCGCTGGCCGAAGTGCGGACAATAGGCGACGTGCGCGTGCTGGCACTCGAAGCGGCCGATCTGGACAAATCCGGTGTCCGTCAGTTGGCGGAATACCTCGTGGGTAAGCTGGGGCCGGCCGTGGTCGTCATTGGCATTCGCAGCGGGGAAAAGGTTTCGCTCGCCGTACGGGTGGCTGATGCGCTCACCAACCGCCTCAAGGCTGGTCACATCGTGCGTGAACTGGCGGCCATTGTCGGCGGCGGCGGCGGCGGTCGCGCTGACTACGCCGAAGCCGGCGGAAAAGACGCCGCCAGGCTTCCTGAAGCCCTCCAGGCAACGCCGGCCATTGTCGAACGTTTCCTTGGCTGAGGTCCCAACTTCTGTAACCCGGAGCCGTCCTGCATGACCACGGATGCCATTGCCTTCTTTCTTGACCGCTATGGGCTGACCACCGGCGACCTCGACGCCCTGCTCGGCGAAGCTCTGGCGGCCGGCGGCGACTATGCCGACCTGTATTTCGAGTATTGCCGCACCAACGCCCTCACCTTGGAGGAACGCCTCATCAAGACGGCCAACCGGTCGGTGGCCCAGGGAGTCGGCGTGCGCGTCATTGCCGGAGAAAAGACCGGCTATGCCTACACCGACGATATTTCACCGGCCAGTATCCGGCAGGCAGCGCGCACGGCAGCCTGCATTGCCCAGGCAGCCCAATCCGTTGGCCCCGTGGCCGTGACGCCACAGGCCAAGGTGCATGACCTGTATCCCCAGACGGAAACCGGCGATGATCCCCCGATAGAACGCAAAATCGAGCTGCTCAAAGACATAGACGAACGGTGCTATGCCGCCGACCGGCGCATCCAGAAGGTACAGGCCAGCCTGACCGACGAATGGAAAGTCGTCATGGTGGCCACCAGCGAGGGCGTTCTGGCCGGCGACATCCAGCCACTGGCGCGGGTTGGCGTCGTGTGCATTGCCGACCAGGATGGCGAACTCCGGGCCGGACGGGCCGGCGGCGGCGGACGGCGCGGCTTCGGGATGTTCACCGAGGGGGAACTGGCCCCGGAAGCGCTCGCGCGTGAGGCCGTCCGGCTCGCGGTGTTGCAGTTCGACGCCGTGGAAGCACCGGCTGGACCCATGGAAGTCGTCCTGGGGCATGGCTGGCCCGGCATCCTGCTCCACGAAGCCATCGGGCACGGACTGGAAGCCGATTTCAACCGCAAGAAAACCTCCGCCTTTTCCGACCTGCTCGGACAGCGGGTGGCCAGTGACGCCTGTACCATTGTGGATGACGGAACACTCCCCGGCCGGCGCGGCTCACTCAACATGGACGACGAAGGCCACCCCACTTCCTGCACCGTCCTCATCGAAAAGGGCATCCTGCGCGGCTACATCAACGATTACCTGAACGCCCGGCTGCTCGGCGTGCCGCGCACCGGCAATGGGCGGCGGGAAAGCTACCGGCACATCCCTATGCCACGGATGACAAATACCTACATGCTGGCCGGAACGGAAACGCCCGAAGACATCATCCGCAGCGTCAAGCGCGGACTCTACGCCGTACAGTTTGGCGGCGGCCAGGTGGACATTACCAGCGGCAAGTTCGTTTTCTCGGCCAGTGAAGCGTACCTCATCGAGGATGGCCGCATCACAGCGCCGGTTAAGGATGCCACGCTCATCGGGCACGGGCCCGATGCCCTGACGAAAGTCACCGCCGTTGGCTGTGACATGGAACTCGATCTCGGCGTCGGCACCTGTGGTAAGGACGGGCAAAGCGTGCCAGTCGGCGTTGGTCTGCCAACTATCAAAATTTCGGAGATGACTGTCGGCGGTACACAGCGGTAACATCGTTTCCTCTGTGCCAACCGTCTGTGCCAGAGTCAGCCAGGACACCATCACCACCACATCAAGAGGAAGCTTTCGACCATGAAGCACCTGGTTCGGATGTCGCTCGCTCTGTGGAGCGCCTGCTGTTTGTTGACTCTCCCCCTCATGGCGCAACAGCGCCCGCGCGTTGTCACGAACGATGACCTGCGCCGGTCGGTAGCTGTGCGGGTGGATTCGGGTAATAACCACCCCAGCGGGCCAGCCGCTCCCCTTGATGAAGTCCAACCACCACCAGTTCCACTCACCCTGCCTGACCTGGTTACGGCCCGCCTGCTGAGCTATTCCCGTTCGGTACAACCGCACGGCATCTACTTCGAGGCGTTGGACGGTACACCGGTTCTGAGCCTGAACGAAGGGTTGATGTACAACCCGGCGTCGGTCACGAAGGTCATGACCTCAATGGCGGCGCTTGAAGCCTTGGGGGTCAACTACCGCTATCCGACCCGCATCAGCTACACCGGCGCGATAGACTGGTCCACCGGGACGCTCATGGGCGATCTGGTGTTCAGCGGTGAACAGGACCCATCCTTTGTGACGGAAAGCCTGTTTCTCATCGGCGAGAAGCTCTACGAGATGGGCATTCGCAACGTCCAGGGCAACCTTCGGATCGGGTCCGGCATGCTGCTCAATCTGCGCTCACAGCCGGCGGTTATTGGGAGCGAAATTCTCACCACCCTTGACCGGAGCCGCTGGACGCCCAAAACCGAAGCCGTCTGGAACGCGGTGCGCGGCGTCAGGGCCTTCAGCCAGATGCCGGTCTATCACGGCATCACCATTTCGCCCGGCAACGCTCTTGCTGATGACCACACGACGCCCCGTTACCCCTTGCTGGAGTATCGCTCGTCACCGCTTCTGAAGATTCTCAAGTCCATCAACGCTTACAGTCACAATGAAATGACCCATGTTGTCGGCGCGCGCGTCGGCGGTGCGGCCGGCGTGCGGCAGTACCTCATCGAAAAGGTCAAGCTGCCTCCCCAGGAAGTTTATCTGCAAACGACCTCCGGCCTTGGGCAGAACGCCATTACGCCCCGCGCGACGGTCAAACTCATGCGCTATGCCGTCAACTGGCTCGAAAAACGGAACATCTCCCTGGGCGAACTGCTCCCGATAGCCGGGATTGACAACGGCACGCTGCAACGTCGCTTCACCAGCCCAGACCTGATAGGCACCGTCATCGGCAAAACCGGGACCCTGTCTTCCACAAGTGCGCTGGCCGGCATTCTGTACACCCAGAAGCGGGGGCTTCTGTTCTTTGCCATTCTGGAGCGCGGCTCTCCCCACAGCCTGCGGCCGCTTCAGGAAGAGATCATCTCGATGGTAGCCGCCGACAGCGGCGGCGCACTGCCACTGGCCCTGGGGTCGGAGATGTCTCCCTCGCTCTGTGAGGACGCAGAAGTGATGGAGCGCGTGACGGCGCGCACGGCCGGCACCAGCCGGTAAGCCATATCAACCGCTCTGTGGCATTCCAGGCGTGCGGAGCAGTCGCCCACCCGGAAAGACCGGCTTTGGTTCGGGCTGCGGCACTTCGCCCAGTGCCTGGGCCAGGTCGGCGATGAGATCGTCGGGATGCTCCAGCCCGATGGACAGACGGACCAGGTTTTGCGGCGCGCGGGTGTCGGGCCCTTCCGCCGAAGCGCGATGCTCAATGAGACTCTCCACCCCGCCGATGCTCGTGGCGTGGGTGAAAATGCGCGTACGTGACGGCAACGCCTTGGCGGCAGCGGCACCTTCCTTGAGCGTGAACGACAGCACACCGCCAAAGCCACTCATCTGCCGTTTGGCCGTCAGGTAGCCGGGATGCTCCGGCAATCCCGGATACAGCACCCGTTCAACGCGCTTGTGCGTCGCCAGAAAGCGCGCCACCTTGATCGCCGTTTCGGACTGCGCCCGAACCCGGCAGGGAAGGGTTTTCAGACTCCGCTGCAACAGCCAACAGTCAAAGGGTGATGGCACCGCGCCGCCAATGACCTGGATGCGCCGGAGCCGCTGAAAGAACTCGTCCACAACGTTCGTCACCACCACCCCGCCGAGCACATCACTGTGTCCACCCAGGAACTTCGTCGTCGAGTGAACAACCAAATCCGCGCCAAACTCGAACGGCTGCTGAAGGACGGGCGTTCCCAGGGTGTTTTCAACCACCAGACGCGCGCCATGCGCGTGGGCAATAGCCGCTGCGCGGGCAATGTCCACGATGGACAGCAGCGGATTGGAGGGCGTCTCAACCCAGACCAGCGCCGTCTGCGGGCGCATGGCGGCGGCAATGGCTTCCGGGTCGGTCGCATCCACGAAGGTGGCTTCCAGCGCCCAGGCAGCAAAGATGTCTTTGAGCAAAACGGCCGTACCGTAGTAGGTATCCTGTGCGATGACGACGTGCTGCGCTGGCGTCAGCGCCTGAAAGATGGCCGCGGCCGCCGCGTTCCCCGAAGCAAAGCAGGCGGCAGCCGCACCGCCCTCCAGCCGCGCCAGACTGGTTTCCAGCGCCTGCCGGTTGGGGTTGCCTTCACGGGTGTACTCAAACCCACGGGGGCAGGCTCCGGTGGCATCGCGCTCGTAGTTGGTGGCCAGATGAATCGGCGGCATGACGGCCCCGGTTGCCGGGTCCGGCGTCCGCCCGGCGTGAACAGCCAGAGTTTCGATGTGGCGGGAGTCGTGATTGGTCATTGCTTTGGGTTCGGCAGCCGGTGCTTCTCCGTTGAGTCTCAGTTGAGGGTCTTGTTGCCGGGCGTGTCCTTCTCGATGCGTGCGCCGCCGTAGTTGCGGTAACGAACGCCGCTGCGGTCGGCATAAAATGAGTAGCGGCCATCGTAGTTGTGCCGCTTGGGAACGGCATAGACAGCAAAGTCCCGGCGGTCGGGCGTCAGCTCGATTTCAATCGTGTGCCCGAAGATTTCGCCGTTTTCGAGCGATGCCAGCAGGCGGGCGATGTCTTCCCGGAACTGGTTCCGGTACGCAACAAGTTCCGGGAGCGTGCCGTACTGCCCCCGGTTGTTGCGGGCAAACACCTGCTCGATTTCCACCAACTGCGTCACCAGCCGCGCCATGGCGTCTTCGTTCTGAAACATTCGGATGAAGACACCTTCTTCGCTCAACTTGAAGAAGCTTTCGCCGTGGGCCAAGGCCAGGGCCTGGGTTTCACGGTCGCCGATGAGCCAGCGTCCGTTGCTGCGAATGAGTCCAACCGAGGCCGTTTCAGTTTGTGGCGACGGGTTGCCGGGTGCAGCCTCAGCCGGCACGACGACAAACACCGTGGCGTCATCTCCGGTGATGGTTTCGCCGCTCGTCGTGAGCTTTTCAGGAATCTTTCCGATCAGCTTGAGAAATTCCGGCTTCAGTTCGTCCAACTGCTGGGGCGTCATTTTTTCAACGGCCGGGCCGCAGACGTGCAGTTGGAAAGCCTCAGTCAACCGCTGCTCCCGCAGCAGGCGGTAAAACATCTGGACGGTATCCGTTGGCGTCAGCCCAGAAGCCGGCTTTGGGCTGGTTGGCGACTGGGCAGCCGCACTGCCCGTCAACCAACCTGCCAGCAAGAGCGCCAACCAGAGTGACGTAGTTTTCAGCCGCATTGTGGTCTCGCTGCACCTTTCTGTATTTTTTCGGGTTTCAGGGCCGCAGCCGGTACAGCATGCGCGGGAAAGGTATCGTTTCGCGGACGTGCTCCAGACCGCATAACCAGGCAACACACCGCTCAATGCCCATGCCAAAGCCAGCGTGGGGCACCGTGCCGTACCGGCGCAGGTCAAGATACCATTCAAAAGCTTCGCGGGGCAGGTTGTGCTCGGCGATCCGCTGTGCAAGCCGGTCGTAGGATTGCATGCGCTGGCCGCCGCCGATGATTTCCCCATAGCCCTCCGGGGCGAGCACGTCCATGCACAGGGCCAGTTCCGGGCGTTCCGGGTCTTCTTCCATGTAGAATGCTTTGACCTGCGCCGGATAGCGGTGGACGATCACCGGCCGGTCAAACTGCTGTGCCAGGTAGGTCTCATCCGGCGCACCGAAGTCGCCTCCCCAGACAAAATCGTGTTCGAGCTTGCCGGCCAGATGCGCCTCGTGAAGCATCCGCACAGCTTCATCGTAGGGCAGGCGTGGAAACGGCGCGGCAATGGCTTCCAGCTTGCTTGTATCGCGTTCGAGCAGCTTGAGTTCTTCCCGGCGGCGCTCCAGGACGCGCGCCACGATGAAGCTCAGGAAACGCTCAGCCAGCACCATCATGTCTTCCAGCGTTGCGTAGGCAACTTCCGGTTCGACCATCCAGAACTCTGTCAGATGGCGGCGGGTCTTGGACTTTTCGGCCCGAAACGTCGGGCCGAAGCAATAGACCTTGCCGAAGGCGGCAGCAGTGGCTTCGTTGTAAAGCTGCCCCGACTGCGTCAGGTAGGCTTTGCCGTCGTCGAAGTAATCCAGCTCGAACAGGGTCGTGGTGCCTTCACAGGCCGCCGGCGTCAGGATGGGGGTGTCGGCCAGAATGAAGCCATCGTTGTCGAGAAAGTCGCGGACCGCGCGGACAACTTCGTGCCGGACGCGCAGGATGGCGTGCTGCCGTTTGGAGCGCAGCCACAGGTGGCGGTGGTCCATCAGAAACTCGATGCCGTGTTCCTTGGGCGTGATGGGGTAGTCCTGCGTCAGTTGAACGATGGTGAGGTCGTGTACGTCAAGTTCGTACACACCGGGTCGTTTGGGGTGTTCGCGGGGCATCCCGGTGACGATGATGGAAGATTCCTGGGTCAGCGCCGCCGCCCGGTTCCAGACTTCTTCGGAAACAGCGTTTTTGGAAACTATTCCCTGCACGATCCCGGAACCGTCCCGGATTTCGAGAAACAGCAGTTTTCCGCTCGAACGGGCGTTGTAAAGCCAACCCCTGATGGTGACGGTCTGCCCAAGGTTGGCGGCAAAATCAGCAATCCGCACGTGATTCGTCATGGTTGTTTCAATATCGTTGGGAGCATCACGGGACAAACTTGTGATAGCGTGAGCCTTGTCACGATTGTGGGAATAGCATGCCGAAGCACGACGAGCAAACCAAGCCAGAGAGCAATGAGGGGATGGAACTGCTGACGGCAGCGCGCGCCCTGCAACGCATGCTGGAGGCGCTGCGGCTGACCGCAGACCGTGATACTCATCTGGAGCGCACGGCGGAAAACGTTGCGGAGTTCTGGGCGGAGTTTTTTGCACCCTTCATTGCAGACCAGCCACCGCCGGTGGTTTCAACCTTTCCGGCCGCAGAGCTGTCCGGTCAGTTCATTGCCGTTGGCGGGATGTCGTTCCATTCGATGTGCGCCCACCATCTGACGCCGTTTTTCGGCGCAGCTTACGTGGCTTACGTCCCCGCCGCGCTGGCGATGGGCATTGGCGCGCCGGCCAAACTGCTTGAGCACGCGGCACGCCGGCCGCAGCTTCAGGAACGCCTGGCCATGGATGTCGCTACTGCTATCGAGCGGGTGTGTCATCCCCAAGGCGTGGCCGTCTGCCTGATTGCGCGTCAGATGTGCATGGAAATGCGCGGCGTTCGCGCGGACGGGTCTGTGGAAAGCACCGTCCTGCGGGGATGCTTTCAGGAAGCCCCGTGGCGCGAGCAGTTTTTCAACTATCTTTCCCGCCAGGCAACCAGCCGGGGCGGGTGATATGGAGTCTCATCAGGAATGATTCGTACCAAGTCCTTTGCAACCGGTTTCACTGGATTGGTTCTGGCGTTTGGTATCGGCGGACAAGCGTCTGTCGGGCATACCGTCGTCGAGCCTGCCGTCGTGCAGGAACCCACGACCGGCGTCGCTCCCAAGCCCAAAGCCCCGTGGAAAGCCCAGGAGGAGTTTCACTCCGTCCTGGCCGGAACGTTTCACCCGATGGAAGATGGCGACTTTGGCCCGGTACGCAAACGGGCGGCTGAAATGGCCCGCAAGGCCCGGCTGTGGGCGCGTTCCCGGCCGCCCAAGGGCTATGATGCAGCAGCACTCCGTCCACTGCTGGCAAAGCTCGAACGGGAGGCGGCTGAGGTCGCCCAACTTGTGGCCCGGCAGGCCAGCGATGAGGAAATCAAAGCGGCGCTCAACAAACTCCACGACCGCTACCACGAAATTGCGGGCGAATGTCGCTGAAAACCACGATGTCGCAGAATCTGGAACGCCTGACGGCCGAACTGCGGGAACTTGAAGCCCGGCTCCGACTGGGCGGCGGTGAAGCCAAAATCGAGCGCCTCCACGCCCAAGGGAAGCTGACGGCCCGCGAACGCATTGCCGGGTTGCTCGATCCCGGTTCCCCCTTCCTCGAAATAGGCCTGCTCGTGGCCTACGACCGGTATGACGGACAAGCGCCGGCAGCCGGCGTGGTGACGGGTATCGGACGCTGCCACGGACGCGAGATTGTGGTTGTAGCCAATGACCCCACGGTAAAGGCCGGCGCCTGGTTTCCCGAAACCATTACGAAGATGCTACGGGCCCAGGAAGTGGCCATGCGCTGCCGTGTGCCGATTGCCTACCTGGTGGATTCGGCCGGCGTCAACCTGCCCTATCAGGGAGGCGTCTTTCCCGGACAGTATGGCGCGGCCCGGCTGTTTTACTACAACTCGCTGATGCGCCGGCATCTGCGCATACCACAACTGGCTGCCGTGATGGGGCAGTGCATTGCCGGCGGCGCCTATCTGCCAGCGCTGTCGGATGTCATCGTCATGGTTGAAGGCACGAGTTTCATGGGCCTTGGCGGGGTCAACCTCGTGCGCGGAGCGACGGGGCAGACCTCGGACCCGGAAGCGTTAGGCGGTGCGCGGATGCACACGACAGTTTCCGGCGTGGCGCATTACCGCGAGCCGGATGATGCGGCCTGTCTGGCGCGGCTCCGGCGGTTGGTGGCGGAGCTGCCGCCACCGCCGCCCCGTGCCGTTTCGGTTACACCAGCGCGGCCTCCCCGGCGCGACCCACGGGAGGCATATCAAATCCTGCCGGCCGATCACCGGCTTCCCTACGATGTTGAAGCCCTGCTTGACACCCTGCTGGATGCTGATTCCTTCGATGAGTTTCAGGCCGATTACGCCCGTGAAATGATTTGCGCCCACGCGCGGGTCGAAGGCATCCCGGTTGGGTTGATTGCCAACCGGCGGGGCCTCATCAAGTCCACCGGCGACCGGCCACCGCGCTTCGGCGGCATTGTCTATCGGGAAAGCGCCGAGAAGGTGGCCTACTTCATCGAAACCTGCAACCGGCACCGCCTGCCCCTGCTTTTCGTGCAGGATGTGTCGGGCTTTATGGTCGGCGTCGAAGCCGAGCAGTCCGGCATCATCCGCGCCGGCGCTCACTTCGTTGAAGCCATGGCGACGGCCACCGTGCCCAAGCTGGTGCTGACGGTCAACCATGCGTCGGGCGCTGGCTACTACGCCATGGCCGGACAGGGTTTCGACCCGAACTTCATCTTCTCGCTGCCCACCGGACGCATGGGCGTCATGGAAGGTGAATCGGCCGTCATGGCGCTGTTTTCAGCCCAACTGGAACGGCTCAAGGCGGAAGGAAAATCGCCGGACGCCGACTTGCAGGCGGAAATGGATGCCGTTCGGGCCACCTACGAAGCGCAGCTCGATGCCCGGTTTGCGGCAGCGCGTGGTTTCTGCGATGCCGTGCTGCCGCCGGAAGACCTCCGTCCAATGCTCCGGCTGGCGCTTGAAACCTGTCTCAATCAGCCCGGTCCACACCTTGGGCCATTTGTGCTGACGGGAAACCTGCTGTAGTCCGTAACTTCGACGCCAGCGTGTTGATTTTGTCGCCCCGGAGGTCAGGTGCTCAGCGTTGCCCGACCTTCGGGCTTTGCTCAGCTCCTGGTGTGTCGCTGCCAACCGTATCGCCTTCGGTGCCAGGTTCCGGCCTACCGGTTTCGGGCAGTTCCGGCGAAGGCACAAGGGCCGACAGCTCCAAGGTAGAACCGGGCATCGCTTCGGCTGGTAGTTCTGATGCCTCCCATTCATCAGCCATCACGACGGGATGTTCGCCAGACTGGAGCGCCCCCACAACGATATTGTCCACGGTGACAGGCGGTGGTTCGACAACCGCCGGCACTGTTTCCAGGGGTGCTGTTCCCGATGATGCCGTTTCCGTCGGCTGGGTGGGTTTTCCAACAAGTTCTCCCGTGCCCCCTGAAACCGGTGGCTGACTGGGTTGTTCATCAGGTACTTCAACGCTGCCGGTTTCTGCCGGAGAGGCCGTGGCTCCACTCAATTCGGGTTTCTCAGCCGGGCGATCCGGTGAAATTGACCACTCTCCACTTGGACGCAGAGCTTCTGTCTGTTGCGAGTCCCGCTTGCTTGGAGACTTGCTGATGTCGGTCACGATGGCATCCAGTTCGTGAAAGCGGTCGGCAACGTCAATCAGGCGCGGCGAAGTGTTGGCACGGAAGCCAGCCACCTCAACCCGTACCCCCTTGTAGGCAATCACATTGAGGGCATAAGTAAAGTCTTCATCCCCGCTGACGAGGATAGCCGTGTCGTACTTGTCGGCCAGTGACAGCATATCCACGGCAATTTCGACATCGAGGTTGGCTTTCTTGGTGCCATCCGGGAAGGTTTTGAGTTCTTTCTGTACGACACGGTAGCCGTTGCGGCGCATCCAGAGCAGAAACCCCTGCTGGCGCTCCGCCTGCTGGTCCACTCCGGTATAAAAGAAGGCCCGCAGCAGCGGGTCCTCCCCCCGGAGGTAGGCAAGGAGCTTGGCGTAGTCTATTTCGACGCCAGCCGACCGCGCGGCGTGAAACAGGTTATTGCCATCAATGAAGATCGCTACCCGGCCACGGTTTGATGGAGCATGAGCGAGATGCGATCCGGAGGAACTGCTCCGGAGATCATTGGATGCCATGCGACTGCTTTCTGTGAACTGAATAAACGGTCAGGAATGTGAAAAGCCGCCTCGTTTTTGGCTTGTCAACATTCTAGTTTCAGTTGGAAAGCAAGTCAAAAGCTGCACAGAAATTCCAGCCCTTGGCCAGCACATCCACACACCCGCGGTTACCTCCGGGGCTAGTGCTATGTGAACTTTTCAACGCGCAGGATGCTCACCGTCTGCATGTAAACCACGGTGGCATAGTGCGGCAGGTAGCGATCGGCGATGTGTGCCAGAATGCTGTTGGCAACAGGCTCCGGCACGATGGTCTCGATGCGGACGTTCTCCCCTTCCCACTCGCTCTTTCGCGCGCCGTGCCAACCCTCGCCATGCACCCGGCTGGCCGTATAGCCACGCGCCCCCAGAGCCAGGATTTCCTTCGTCAGACGCGGCTCCAGCTCGTCTTCGGTAATAATCACCACGAGCTTCATCTCGAATGTTTTCATCGGTGTCCTCCTTTTCAGACCTACAGCCCATAGACCCTGGTGGCAATGAAGTGGTACAGCGGCAGCCCGACAATAATGTTGAACGGAAAGGTGATGGCCAGGGAGGCCGTGAGGTAGTAGGTCGGGCTGGCTTTTGGCAGTGCGACGCGACACGCCGCCGGTGCGGCAATATATGAAGCGCTGGCGGCCAGAACGCCCAAGACCGTCGCTCCCGCCATGGTCATTCCCGCAAGCCGACCGGCAAAGATGCCTGCCACAGCGCTGGCAATGGGCATCAGAATGCCAAAGGCAACGAGAAACGGACCGACTTTCTTCAGGTCTTCCAGACGCCGCCCGGTCACGAGACCGGCTTCAAGCAGGAACAGGGTCAGGACGCCCCGGAATGGCGTGTCAAACCACGGGGCTACCTGCTCCCAGCCGCGCTTCCCTGAAACATAACCAACAATGAGAAACCCAATGAGCAGCAGGGTGCTTTTCCCGGCCAGCAACTCCCGCAGAACCTCGCCCATCGTCCCGCCTTCCCCGGCGTCCAGCGAATCCTCACGACTCTGCAGGCGGGCGATGATGATGGCCACCAGAATGGCCGGAACTTCCATGATGGTTAACAGCGAAGGCATGAACCCTTCGTAGTTGAGTCCCTGCGCCTGATAGACCGCCAAAGCTGCCGGGGCATCGGCCGCCGTCCCAGCGGCAACGGTGCCGGCTTCGATAGCTGCCCGCAAGGCTTCTTCCTTGAGCGTGTCGTGGAAGGCAATGGCCTCGCCAAAGGTCACAGCGGACACCGAGCCATAGTGGGCTGCGATGGCCGCCGCGTTCCAGACGTTGAACTTTCCTAGCTGCCGCAGGATGTAATAACTCACTATCGGAATAATGACTCCCAGCGCAATCGCTGCCAGGCCCGGTCGCCAGAAGTCGCTCAGGTGACTGATGGAAAGCTTGTAGCCACCCTTGAGACCGATAGCGACAAGAAGGTAAATCGTCAGCGCCGTGTAGAGGTCTTCGGGAAATTTCAGGTCGCTTTTGACGCGGGTGGCAATGACGCCAAGGATGAAAGCGAGCACCATTGGCGACAACAAGCTCAAGAACATCGCTTGGGTAGCGTTCATGGTTTTCCTCTCGTGCGTGGGTGTGTGGCTGGTGGTCGGCTGGCACAGCAGCGCTATGCCAGCCTGGTGGATGCACTACTCGACGAGCGTGATGAGACCGGTGTCAATGTCATAGACGCCGCCGACGATCTTGAGCTTGCCCTCACGAAACCGCTTGGCCAGAACCGGCTCAAGATTTTTGAGCTTTTCGACCTGCATGCGGACGTTTTCCCGGACGGCGTTTTCGACTTCATCGCCGGGCTGGCCCTTGACCCGCTGGGCAGCAGGCTTGATGTCGTTGATGAGGGTGACAATGTGCCCTGGCACCTCCGGCACCCGGACAGCCGCCTGCACTGCGCCGCATTTCGTGTGCCCCAGCACGAAGATGAGCTTGGCACCAAGCACTTCCTCAGCAAACTCGATACTTCCCCACGAAGCGTAGGTTGAAACCTGGCCGGCCGTCCGTACGATGAACAGGTCGCCCAGTCCCTGGTCAAAGACGATTTCGTTGGGCACCCGGGAATCAGAGCAGCCGATGATGATGGCAAAGGGTTTTTGCCCTTTGGCCGTTTCACGAATCCGCGCAATGTCCTGGCGGGGATGGATGGTTTCGCCGGCGGCAAAGCGGCGATTGCCTTCGAGCAGTACCTTGAGGGCGGCTTCGGGGTCGGCCTGAAGTTGCTCATTTGTCAGCGCCGGTGTGCTTTTGGGCGTCTTTTCCTCTGGCGTGACAGCGGGCTGACTGACAGCCGGCTTTGCTGGTGACTTGGACTGGGCAATGGCAGTGGGATGAACAAAGGCCAGCGCCATAAGAGGCGCAAAACAACAGCAAGCCAATCGTCGCTCAAAGGTGTGTCTTGGGGACGACATTCAGGTAATATCCTCCGTAAGGCGAAAGTGGTGGGCTGGCGTCTCCCACCCCGCCGTCCTTCCCAGCAGGATGGCTGCAGCGGGAGTGCCAAACCGAAGTTCATTGACGTTGCCCCCACTTTCGCACTGTCTTCATGGCGTGTCAGTTACTTGAGGTGCGGTCAATCTTTTGCTAGCCTCGCCAACGTTGTATGTCGTAGTTGGCTTCATCTCTGCCGGCCTCTGGTTGGAATCATCCCACCTCCTTGGAACTCACATTGCCTGCGGCTACCCGTCAAAGCATCTCACCTAGGCCGGGTTCAGCACTTCACCGCGTTGCGGCGATAGACGTTGGCTCAAACTCGATCCATCTCATCATTGCTGAAGCCCGTCCGGGAGAAAGACTGCGTATCATTGAACGGGAGAAAGACACCGTACGCCTGGCCGCCGGTCTTACCGAGACTCACCACCTGACGGATGAAAAAATCAAAGCTGCCGTCGCCACGCTCCGTCGTTTCACCGACCTGGCGCATGCGCACGACGTGACAGCCGTGTTAGTGGTGGCGACGAGCGCCATCCGGGAAGCCTGGAACCGGGACGTGTTCCTTCAGCGTGTTGAGCAGGAGATCGGGCTGAAAGTTGAGATTCTCCCCGGCGTCGAGGAAGCCCGTCTCATTGCTCTGGCGGTCGCTGAAGTTACCGATTTCCAGGGTGAACGCGGACTCATCATTGACGTCGGGGGCGGAAGCACCGAGTTCATTCTGACGGACGGCCAGACGCCAACCTATCTGGCCTCGGTCAAGCTGGGCGCAGTTCGTCTTCAGGAGCAGTTTCTGAGCCGGCAGGACCCACCTTCGCGCGCTGAAATTGAAGCCCTCACCACCTACATTCAGAGCGGCCTTGCCCGGACGGTACGTGAAATCCAGGAGGCCGGAGGTTTTCAGCGGGTCGTCGGAACCTCTGGAACCATCCTCGCCCTTGCCGCTGCCAAGCCCGATACACACTCCCTGGAAACAAAGGCCCCAGCGCCCAAGAAGGTCGCATTTACATCCTTTGCATCAGAACTGACCTACGCAGAGCTGCAAGCCCTCAACCGCCGTCTGCAACGGATGCCGCACAAAGCGCGACGCAAACTTCCCGGTGTGGACAGTCGCCGGGCTGACATCATCGTTGCCGGCGGCATCCTGCTGGAGACCATTTTCCGGGAACTGGGTATTCAACATCTGACTACCTGCGAGTGGTCGCTGCGGGAAGGAGTTGTCATCAACTACCTGCGTGAACAGGGCTGGTCGCTTTCCCATACGCCTCTGTCAGCCGGGGACATCCGGGAGCACAGTATTCTCTCCGTTGCCCGCCGGTATGCCTACGAAGCCGGCCACGCCCACCACACCGCCAAGCTTGCTGAGCAGATTTTCGACCAGACCCTGCCCCTCCACGGATTGGGCATGCGTGAACGGGAATGGCTTCGCTACGCGGCGCTGCTGCACGATATTGGCTACCACATCGCACACACAAGCCATCACAAACATGCGATGTACCTCATTCGTCACGCCGAGCTTCCCGGCTTCCATCCACACGAGATAGCCATCATTGCCAATCTGGCGCGCTACCACCGTGGCTCACTTCCAAAACGCAAGCACGAAGACTTCACCCGCCTTCTGCCGGTCCATCAGGAAACCGTCACCAGGCTGATTCCCATCCTGCGCCTCGCCGATGCCCTTGACCGTCGCCACGGCGGCAAAGTCAAGGAAGTCATTGTGGAGATGCAGGACCAGAGCCTGCAGATTGTGCCCATTTCCGTGGACAACACGGACATCAGCCTGGAAGTGTGGTGCGCCCAGCAGGTGCTGCCGATTTGGGCAACGGTCTTTCCCGGTTTGAAGGTCGAGATTTGCCCTGAGCAGGCGGCCCCTGCGGCTATGTACCGCTGATTCCGGGCGGGCATCTTTTACTACGCTTCATGAAATATCCACATGGATCATGATCTAGTAGTCCTAGTAGGGCCTGTGGAAATGTGGAAAAAAATTACAAGTTATTGATTTTAGAACACTTGGATTTGAATTCGGCTGTGGAAAAAGCTGTGGAAAAAAAGCCCTTTCCTGTGGAACCTGTGGAAAACTTCGGGAGGTGGGCAGAGTTTTCCACAGGTTCCACAGGTCATCCACAGGCAGTTTTCCACAGATCTGTGGAAAACTCCCCTAAGTCTATTTCAATGAACTAATTAGGTTGTTGATGAGCCTGTGGAAATCGTTTTGGGTCTGGTAGAGGCGGGAAATCTTCTCGCAACTGTGGAGCACGGTTGTATGGTGCTTGTTGCCGAAGTGGCGTCCGATTTCAGGCAGGCTGTGGTTGGTGAGCTGCTTGCACAAGTACATGGCGACTTGCCGTGGCACCGCGATATTGCGTGAGTTGTTCTTGGATTTGAGGTCAGCCACCCGCAGCCCGTAGTGGTCGCTGACGACCCGCTGGATCATTTCAATGGTGATGGGGCGTTCTTCTTCCTCAATGTTGAGGACCTCTTTGCACAGCTCAATGTCAATCGGGCGCTGCTTGAGTGAGGCGTATGCCACCAGCCGGATGAGTGACCCTTCCAGCTCACGGATGTTCGACTTGATTTTTCCGGCGATGAACAGGGCCACGTTGTCACTCAGGTCAATTTTTTCCAGATCAGCCTTGCGTTTCAGAATGGCGACCTTGGTCTCCAAGTCAGGCGGCTGAAGGTCAGCAATAAGTCCCCACTCGAAACGGGAGTGAAGGCGCTCCTCCAGCGTAGGGATTTCACGTGGTGGGCAGTCGCTGGAAATAACAATCTGCTTCTGGGCATCGTAGAGGGCGTTGAAGGTGTGGAAGAACTCTTCCTGGGTGCGTTCTTTGCCGGCAATGAACTGAATATCGTCAATCAGCAGCACGTCAATGCTCCGGTACTTCTCGCGGAACGCCTGGGCTTTGTCGTACCGGATGGCATTGATGAGTTCGTTCATGAACTTTTCCGAGGAGATGTACACCAACCGCATGTGGCGGTCCCGGTTGCGGATGGCATGACCGATGGCGTGCATCAGGTGAGTCTTGCCAAGCCCCACGCCGCCATAGATGAACAGGGGGTTGTAGGTGCGGGTCGGCGTGTCAGCTACCGCCATGGCAGCGGCGCGCGCAAACTGATTGCACGAGCCGACAACAAAGGTGTCAAAGGTGTATTTTGGGTTGAGCGGGAGTTCGAGGGGTTCAAGGTCAACAATGCGTGCGCCCGCCAACCCCTCGGAGAGTTCGCTGTCAAAGACACCAAAGGAAAAGGCATCTTTGCCTGACTTGGGAGACTCATCGTCAAGCAACCCGTTGGCAGACTTGGGTTCAGGTGACTCCGTATAGACAAACACCAAGCGCGCCCCACCGCATCCAACGGCTTTCAGGGCTTCTTCGACATACTCATGGTAGGTCTCTGTAATCCAGTCCTCATAGCTTCGGTTGGGAACGCGGAGGTAAATGGTGTCCCCCTGGCAGGCATGCAATGTCACCGGCTTGAACCACGTGCTGAAGCTTTCGTGGTTGATACGCCTTTCGATCTCCCTCAGAAAGGCAGTCCACTTTTCGTCGTCCATCAT